>JAFSBD010000297.1 GCA_017442025.1 Clostridia bacterium | reverse complement strand
CTTATTCCGTCGACATGTGCAGCATAATCAAGGAACTGAGTTCCCAGGTCGATATCGTCAAGGAAGCGTTCCAAAGTCTCGAAATCATCGATTCCTGAAAGGCTTGGAACCTTTGGGGGCAGATCTGCCTGCCCTATTCCATTATGTGGTTTTTGCTGGGGATTCCCATCTGCCTGCTTTGCAGGGGATTAAATGTATTGTGTAGAAATAAGGAGTGAAACGCAATGGTGCATATCGGCAATAGTTGGGATGCGTTGCTGGCCGACCAGTTTACCGCCCCCTATTATTTGAATTTGCGGGAATTTCTCAAATCGGAATACCGCTCAGCCCGCATCTATCCGCCGATGGGGGATATCTTCAACGCCCTCAAGGCCACCCCCTATGAAAAGGTAAAGGCGGTGATCCTGGGCCAGGATCCTTATCACGGAGAGGGCCAGGCCCACGGGATGTGCTTTTCGGTGCAAAAGGGGGTGGCCCCGCCGCCCTCTTTGAAGAACATCTATAAAGAACTGGAGCAAGAGTTGGGGATCGCCCCGCCTAATCACGGTTGCTTGCAAAAATGGGCGGAAGAAGGGGTGCTTCTGCTCAATACTGTACTTACCGTGCGGGAAGGTGCGCCCGCCTCCCATCGGGGCAAGGGCTGGGAGCAGCTTACCGACCGCATCATCGCTCTTTTGGATCAGCGCCCCGAGCCTATCGTCTTTCTCCTTTGGGGCAGCCATGCCCGCGCCAAGAAAGAGCTGATCCGCAACCCCCGCCATCTGATCTTAGAGGCAGCCCACCCCAGCCCTCTATCCGCCCATAGCGGTTTTTTCGGTTGCGGGCATTTTGCCAAAGCCAATGCCTTTTTAGCGCAGCCCATCGACTGGAAGATCGATGATTAAGCCTATAATTTCAATAATAAACACCCAACCGCCAAAGTTGGGTGTTTATTTTGTGCAAAATTACCGATAATTGCATCATTTTTTTAAAAAATTCACAAATCGTGCAAAAAAAGCAACATAAGGTGCTATCCAAAAAAGAATCCCCATGCTATAATTTACCCATATAATAGCCTTCGTATCAAAAAAGGCAAAAAATATTATATTAGGAGGAATGTGATTATGGTCACAAAAAGAACAAGATGGCTTTCTGCTATTTCTGTTGTTCTGATGCTGATCTCTATGCTCTCTTGCATCTTTGTCGCTTCGGCGCAGGATGTATCGGGCGCAGAGGCTCTGCTCGATAAACTGAATAAGTATGAAGCCAAGAACTTCACAGATGAAGCGAACGCCGAAATCTCTGGGTTCAAAGATGGCGTTATCGGCGTTATCGCAGATTTCGCCGAAGCAAACGATGAAAGCTATAACCATCCCGAAGAAGGTTATGCAGCAACGTTGGCTGCTTTCGAAGAGGAATTCGAAGCAACCCTCGTTCCTTTCATTAAGGATAAGTTGACTGCTGATGCTTCGCCGCTCTATTCTGCGAAGGATCTTTATGAAGGCTTTACCACCCCCGAGGGTGAGACCTTCAAGAACTATGATATCGCTACCAAAGAAGATTGGTATGGCGTTATCAAGGATTCCGATAACTATTATGACTATGCGTTCGAAAACGATAAAGAGTATACCACCTTTGCAGGTTATACCTTCAATTTCGTTGCCGATATCGATTTCGAAAACGTTATGATGTATCCCGCCGGTGCCAACCCCATCGACTATTTCCAGGGCAACATCAACGGTAACGGTCATACCCTCAGCAACCTCAACATTGATTTTTCTCGTTTCACCAACCTGAAATATTATGATGAAGATGGTGCTGAAATTAAGAGCGGCGTTGCCGGTGCCGAATGTGCCGGCGGTTTTATCAGCCGTTCCAAGGGTATCACTGTTGAGAATATTATCTTCCGCAACGTTGTGATCCATGAAAAGATGAATAGCAACTATAAGGATTATCAGGGCAATTCCCTGGCGGGCGACAACGGCTATAATAACGCCGGTTTGTTTGGTAATCCCCATAATGCTGCCGCTACCTATAAGAACATCATTGCAGAAGTTACCTTTGATGTTCCCATTCATAAGTGCGGTTCCGGTTTCCTCGGCGGCGCCGGCAACGGCAGCTCCTTTACCCTGCAAAACATCTATTATGATGTCACCTATAAGAACATCATTGCGGGTAATATCAATAATATCAACTATGGTTTCTCTCAGCATAATACTGCTATGACCATGACCAACTGCATCTTGGTTTCCGATAGCGAAGTGGCCACCGAGCGCGCATTGTGGGGCGTTCGTTATAAGGGCCTTTCCAATGAGCCTGCTATCAAGAATCTCTTCAGCGCCGGTGCTCCCGCTCTGGATTTCCACACCGATGGTGCTAATATGAGCGATGATCAGAAGGCTGCTGAATATGCCGAGAAGAAGGCTTATGATTGCGCAACTGCTGCAGAAGCAATCTATAAGTTCAATCATGCTCAGGGCGACCTGATGGAAAATGAGCGTTGCTATTTTGATATGGATGCCGAAGGCAAGGTTACCTTCGCAAGAGGTACCGGCAACGTTTACGCCGTAACCCTCACCAATGGCGAAGAGGTATCCACCCTCTATTATCCCGCAGGTGCAACCGTTACCATCACCCTCCCCGTTGGCGCAAGCCTGAATGTAGACGGTGATGTGGATGAAGACGCTATCTTCGAGATGCCTGCAGCCGATGTTGCTGCCGAGATCTTCTATGACGCGTCCGGTATGTTGGCTGCTGCCGTTCAGGAGCTGACCGCTCTGCGCAATAAGTATGCTCCTCTGGAGGCTGCTTATGTTACCGATCTGGCTCCCATCACCGCATGGTTGGCTGATGCCGATGCTGCTCTGGCAGGCGCTCCCACCATCGACGATCTGAATGCTCTGATCGAGCGCGGTAATGCTCTTACCGTTGAGATCAAAGCGGACACTTTGATTCCTTATTCCAAGGCCGCTGCCTATACTCCCTTTGCAACCATCAATACCTGGGCTATCGCTGAGAAGGCCGACTGGGATGCTGTTATTGCAGCCAATGCTGCTTTCAACGGCATTACCCTTAAGGTAACCAATGATGTTGATTTTGCAAATGCTGAAACCGCTCCTGCTGCTACCTTCAAAGGTACTCTGGATGGCCAGGGCTATGTCTTTAAGAACCTGAACATTGTTGGTTCCGGTTCGGGCGTTGGCCTGTTCGCCAGCTTCGCAGGTACTGTTAAGAACCTGGGTCTGACCGGTAAGCTGACCAGTGCAGGCACCGGTTCCATCGGTTCCTTCGGCGGCGGTACCTGCTCCGGTACCATCTCCAAGTGCTGGAGCTCCATGACCCTTGATCTGACCGGCGCAACTGCCACTCAGATCGGTGGTTTGGTCGGCCGTGGTGAAGGCGCTTTGGCTATGGATCAGTGCTACTTCATCGGTTCTGTCGTCGGCGAGCCCGCAAACGGTGTCGGCGGTCTGACCGGTTATATCGGTAATGGTGTTGGCAAGATCACCAACTCCTTCGTTGCCGCAACCGGCGTGGAAGGTATCGGCCGTTCTCACTATAATGTATATTATAATGATGCAACTCAGACACTGAAAGATACCTTTGCAAATCAAACTATTAATTCTTATGCGGCAGGCACTACTCCCTTTGCTTTCCGCCATAATGCTCCCCATTATGCAGATGCACTGGCTCTCTTGGCGGAGAATGCCGACTATCAGGCGTTTGTTGCTACATACGGCTTGGATGCGGATGCTTATGCCTCCGGCGAAGTTGCTTATAAGATCAACGCCGGTGCAGGTGAAGAATATACCGCGATCTATACCAACGATCCCGTTGCCGGCACTGTTTCCTTCTCCGATGGCACCAACGGTACCAGAAAGGTATCTCTGGTCGGTGCGATCACTAAGGATATCTATGTTCCCGCAGGCGGCACCTTCGATCTGAAGACCGTTAATGCTTCCGCTGCTTATGCAGTGATCACTCTGGATGCCGCAAGCACCATCACCGATGGTGTTCTGACCATGGCAAACGAGGATATCGAAGTCAACGTAACTGTTGATGATGATTCTCTGCTGGCTGCCGCTAAGGCTGAGCTGCAGGCTGCTTATGACGCTAAGAGCGTTTATGATGCTCAGTACCTCAATGAGGGCGAGGATCTGACCGCTTGGTTGGCCGAAGCTCGCGATGCTCTGGTCTCCACCGAGATCGAGATCTCTGCTGTTCAGGAACTGACCGCTGCTGCCGCTGAGATGACCTTCACCTTGAAAGAGAATGCTCGCGTTCCCTATTCCAAGGTTGACCTTTATGGCGAAATGAATACCGCTAAGGTTTGGGCCATCTCCGCGAAGGAAGACTGGATCAAGCTGACCGAGGATTACCTCGGCAAGCGCTGCGAGTTGACCCTCTATGTCACCAACGACATTGATTTTGAAAACACCAACATGAGTCCTCTCTCTTATGGTTCCGGT
>JAFSBD010000296.1 GCA_017442025.1 Clostridia bacterium | reverse complement strand
GCCCGGTTCATCCTTGGGCGGTGCAAGACCGAAGGCGACAGTTGTTGACACCGAAGGGCAGCTTTGGATTGCCAAATTTCCCTCAAAAAATGACACAAATAATACCGGTGCTTGGGAAAAGGTGGTTCATGATCTGGCGCGTATGTGCGGACTCAACGTGCCGGATTCCAAATTGGAGACATTCTCGAAACTCGGCAGTACTTTCTTAGTTAAGCGCTTTGACCGTAACGGCGGCAAGCGGATTCATTTTGCCTCTGCAATGACCTTGCTGGGCAAAACGGATGGCGCTTCAGCAGCGGATGGGTCCAGTTATTTGGATCTAGTTTCAATTATTAAATCAAATGGTGCCAATCCGACAGCCGACTTAGTTGAATTATGGAAACGTATTGTTTTTAATATGGCCGTTTCGAACACGGATGATCATTTGAGAAATCATGCATTTATATTAAAGAAGAACGGCTGGGTTTTATCGCCGCTTTATGACGTCAACCCGGTGCCATACGGCGATGAGTTGTCGCTGAATGTTAACGAGGATGATAACCGCATCTCTATCTCTCTAGCGATTGAAACAGCCCATCGTTTTGGCATTAAAGAAGATGATGCTGTGAAAATGGCAAAAGATATTACCCAAACTGTAAAAGAAAACTGGGAGAAGTTGGCCGTAAAACATGGTCTTTCTCGCGGGAAAATCGAAGATATGAGACCTGCATTTAGTGCTTGCGAAGAGTAATTGAATAAAGAAAAGAGGGGTTTTATGGTAACGAAAGTATACACCTTTCTGGTTACCTATGAGGGCTTGGAAGATAAGATATGGCGAAAAATCGCGGTATCATCAAATTATCGCTTGGATCAGTTGGGATATGCTATACTTGCCGCATTCGATACGATGGCCTATCACTTGTTTGAATTTCATTATGGCGGAGAACGATTTGAAATTCCCAATGAAGATGCGTTCGAAGAGCAGATTGACATGGCTGTGTTTAAGCTGCATCAATTGAAACTCAAAATCGGAGATCGTATTCGTATGGACTACGACTTTGGTACTACGCAGACATTTTGGATTGAGTTGGTCAATGTCGAGGATATGGGTCGAGGCCAAGGAACAAGATACCCATACATTATTGATGGTGCCGGTTGTGGAATTATCGATGATATGTCATCGGAAGAACTGCAGGAACTCATAGCACAAATTGATAACAAAGGGCGAACAGACGACCCTATATATTATAACAATCGGACGTTTCCTTGGGATTATCGTTGGTTTAATTTAGATAACACAAACGCACTATTCAAAGGTGAAATTAGAATGATTGAAGAAGGCTATGAGCCTTTTTGGTACTAATATATATCATAAGAGACCCTCGAGTACGAATACTCGGGGGTATAATTTTGCGTGTGTTGGGAGAGCGCTTGAATGGCATTCAAGAGGTCAGCGGTTCGATCCCGCTTATCTCCACCAAAAAGATCAGGTACACATTCGTGTACCTGATTTTTTTGTGTCGATACTGCGGGTCGAACCGGGCGCTGCAAAGCAACGCGCGGTTACGTTGAGGCAGTCACCAAAGCCGCGATCGGCTTTGGGGACTGCCGTGTCCCGAACCCGAAGGTTTTGTCGTTGCCGCCCGGGGCGGCCGACAAAAACCGAGAGTGCAGGGTTACCGCTTATCTCCACCATCGGTTCGTCAAGTTTTATTTTTTTGCCCGCTCAAAATGAGTGGGTATTTTTTGTATGCATATTCGTTGAAATAATTTTTCACCTATGATATAATATCAACATAAGGTGGTGATACAATGAATCGCGAAGAAGCATATTATCATAAACTCTTATTGATAAACGGAATTGATGATAGCTTTGATAGTTGGTTGGATTCTTATTTGAAAACCGAAGATCCGTTAAGCGACATTGTATTGAACTTATCGACCTGTGGCTCTAATACAAATCAAATCATTTCCTACTTACATAATTATTGTTTAGAGAAACCTTTTGACGAAAAAGTTGTTTGCGACAAGTTGCGCTCTTTCTTAAAAGAAGCCTACGACAAAGAACTCTACACCTTGGAAGAGTTATGCGCCTTG
Organism: Clostridia bacterium; assembly: GCA_017442025.1. Lineage (GTDB taxonomy): Bacteria > Bacillota > Clostridia > Oscillospirales > QAKW01 > QAKW01. Next base: position 1,138 of record JAFSBD010000296.1, on the reverse strand, counting down.
ATGTATAAGTTGGCACTTGCCCATGGTGACTCCGGAGATTTTGAAATGGCCGTCTGGGAAGATATGTTTTATCTTGATTATTATTTTTCGTTGGCTAACGATGGCTTGATTAATAAAGAAAAAATTGAGCAAGCTGCCCTTTTATATCTAAACGAGGGTACTCCCATCAATTACGATAATGTGTGGAGCTTTGTAAAAAAGCCGTCCATTCTAGAGAAAATCAAATGTTGGTTTAACAAATGATAAGTGGAATCGCCGAGCAGCCCCCTGCTCGGCTTTTTTATTCATTGAAAATGGAATAATAGTATGATATAATCAGTTCAATACTTTCTACTCCACCCCCGGTTTATTTTCCCCACTAAACCAACGGTAGGTGTGATTTTTGCTCCCAAGGCGCTATACTGTAAACGAAAGGAGAACCTGTATGGATCAAATCAAAATCGGAAAATTTATTGCCGCTTGCAGAAAAAAGCAAAAGCTCACCCAACTGCAGCTGGCCGACAAACTTGGAATCACCGATAAGGCGGTATCCAAATGGGAGCGGGGCATCGCAATGCCCGATACGTCCATTATGCTGGAATTGTGTGAGATCCTGCAAATCAACGTAAATGAATTATTAAGTGGGGAGAAGATCAGTATGGAGAACAAAAGCCAAAAAAACGAAGAGCTGATGCTCGATCTGGCGAAGGAGATCGCCCAAAAGAACAAAACCATTTGGACGACCATGTGGGTCATTATAACGGTGAGCATCATAGGCTTGCTTGCAGGCAGCGCCGCCGTATATTTCTTTGTACCGGAAGGGATCTGGCAGGGCGTTTCCGTCATCGGAATTTGTATCCTCTTTTTATTGCCCTGTTTTTACGCATTAAAGCTGGAGGTCAGCGTGGGGGCCTATAAATGCAAAAACTGCGGACATGAGATCGTGCCCACCTATACGCAGGCATTGAACGCAATGCACGCCGGCACCACCCGCTACCTGAAATGCCCCGAATGCGGCAAACGCACCTGGTGCAAAAAAGTATTCAAGAAATAACACCGCCGAGCAGAGCAACCCTCTGCTCGGATTTTTATTGAAAAAAGACTATTTTTGTGGTATGATCGGTTCAGGAGATAAGAATTTGCAAGGAAGATTACCTAT
>JAFSBD010000295.1 GCA_017442025.1 Clostridia bacterium | reverse complement strand
GACTGCGGCCGAGAGTGTGGAATCCGAATTGGAGGCAGGAAAGACGACGGTTGGCATTAAAATCAACGTGGAGCATCTTGCCGCAACTCCTGTTGGGATGGAGGTTGTTTGCAAGAGCAAACTGATCCAAGAAGAAAACCGCAAGCTTATTTTTGAGATCGAAGCCTTTGATGAAAGCGGTTTGATCGGGAAGGCCTATCATGAACGCTTTATCGTTGACGCAGAGCGGTTCAGAGAAAAAACCTACGCAAAATTATCAAAATAATTTTTAAAAAAGTGTTGACAATTCTATTTGGTTTTGCTATTATATATGCGTTGCCGATGAGGCAATGCAAAATGCGGATATGGCGGAATTGGCAGACGCGCTAGATTCAGGTTCTAGTCGGGGCAACTCGGTGGAGGTTCAAGTCCTCTTATCCGCACCAATCTTCCGGAGTATGAAATCATACTCCGGTTTTCTTTTGAGGTGATTTTATGATTAGAAAACCGGACCAATGCAATACATTTGGTTTCAAAAGCGAAGAGGGACTTAATCCCAATATCGGCATTATGAGTTTCCAGCATTTTAATGGGGAAGAGCTCTATTCTGATATTGTTGTTCATCCCAAAAATAATTTTTGCGAAACAGAAAATGTGGAATGCTATCCTGTTCCCGATGATGTGCCCCAAAATGGCCGAAATGAAGGTTATTACCCTGATTCTTCCGTTGTTTATATCCGTGCCCTATGGAAGGAATTTGAGCCGGAACGCGGGGTATATAACTATAAATTCATTGAAGATATTTTGGAAAAGGCCAGAGCGCATAAACAGTTGCTCCTTTTTCGCCTGATTGCGCATAGCACCAGAGCTCGGGATGATGTTCCCGAATGGTTGAAGGAAATTATAGATTGCCCGGAGCGCCCTGAAGGCAAGCGGGTGAAAGCATCGCCGACCGATCCGCGCTTTTTGGAGTATTTTGGCGAAGCGATCCGTAAGATCGGCGAGCGGTTTGACGACGATCCCTATTTTGATGCAATTGATATTTCGTTGCCCGGCTCTTGGGGGGAAGGATATAAATTAGAGTTATATCCTGATGAGGATATCCGTAAGTTGATGGATACCTATACCGACGTTTTTAAGAAAACGCAGTTGATCGGGCAGTTGGCGCGCCCTGAAATGATTGAATATGCCAGCAAAAATCTGCCTGTTGGTTGGCGTGGAGATGGGTTGGGCAACCCCGCGCACACTAAGGAGATCTATCCGCCTCGAATTGAGATATTAAAGGACCGTTGGAAGATTGCACCGGTCTCCTTTGAGGCCTATTGGTGGCTTTGTGAATGGAAGCGCCAGGGCTGGGGAATTGATGAAATCATTGAGAAAACCCTGGAATGGCATATCAGTTCGTTTAATCCGAAATCCATTCCCATCCCCTTCGAATGGAAGGAAAAGGTGGAATATTGGATCAGTAAAATGGGTTATCATTTTTCGATCAATCATTTCAAACTTCCCTCTGTTGCTTCGGCAGGCGACGAGTTGATTTTTGAATTGGGAATGGAAAACTGCGGTGTGGCACCGATTTATAAAAGCTTACCTTTGAAAGTTCGTTTAAGAAACGATGAACATTCTTTGGAATTTGTGTCAGATGTTGATATTAAGAAATGGTTGCCCGGGAAACACGAAAATACGATCCGTATTCTTTTGCCGGAGAAGATCGAAAAAGGAAACTATGTCGTTGAAATCGGTATTTTCGATAATGTTATTCCGCCCCTTTATCTTTGCACAGATGCGAAGCGAAACGATGAATATTATGAAGTCGGATGTCTGAATATTGAATAAAAATATCCCGTAATGCATTTGCATTACGGGATATTTTTTCTATTTATAGCATACCATGCAAGGGGTTTTCCCTGATTGCAGGGCGTCTTCTTCGGTTATTTTAAATGCACGCTTTCCTGCATGGGTCTTTTTGGAATGGTAGCGGGTTGCGGATGGTGAAGCATATACCGTTTCATCGGTGCGATTGCCTTCGGCAACCGAAATTTCGATTGCCTTAGAAGTGTTTCCGCAGATGATTTTTAATTCACATTTCCCCGGTTTGACCGCTGTATAAACATTATCATGAACCATTAGTATTTCGTTTTCGGCATAAACTTCAAAATCTGTCGCAATGGCGTTATTGACAGTAACGGAAAAACCGCCGGATTGGCCAACGGACAGTTCTTGCCGCGTTGCAATGATCGCTATATCGCTTCTGTGATCTTGTTTAATATAGGGGAGAAATGCGGTGGAGAACAGCAAGATAGATACCGCAAATCCGATTATGCATAGGACCCATTTGCGTTTTACACTTTGGTTTGAAAGAATAACCAAAATAATTCCAATGGGAAAGAATAGAATCAGAGCAGATATTAAAAACAGAGTATGATCTTTAAATTTCATAGAATTCCTTAAATGTAACAACAAAAACGGTATTTGTCATAAGATAATGCGAGGTGATAAAATGTCTGATTGCATTATTACAATCGTTGTGGCGATTCTGATTGCAAACTGCCTTGGCGATAATTGCGGGTCCTACGGACGCAGTAACTGCTCCAGATCTCGCTGCGGCAATCGCTCGGATGATTCCTGCAACCGTTGCGACTAAGGAAAGATAAGCGGTGCTCAAGAGCACCGCTTATTTTATACCATCGTTTCAATCGATCGGGCATATTGGGAGGGCGTCATCCCGGTGGTCTTCTTAAAGCATAGCGAAAAGTATTGAACAGAGTTATAACCTAAGCGATCGGCGATTTCAGTGAAATTGATCTCTTGCTCGCGGATATATTGCTTGGCGCGCTCAATTTTTCGCTGATTATAGTATTCCATAGCGCCGCATCCGATGCCATCGCGAAAGAGTTTTTTTAGAGAGGACTCGCTCATGGAAGAATATTGACAAACGTCGCTGAATGTTAGCTTGTTCTCGATATTCTGTTCGAGATATTGGCAGATATCCGCCAAGCGTCTATTGATGATATCGTCAATCAAAACAGGATCTTGCATGGACTGCGTGTTGCCGCAGCTGCGGATCAGGCGAATCAGAAATTCCTCTAAATGGATTTGGATCAACTGCTCTGCGCCAAAGGGCTGGTCATCGTTTCGGATCAATTGCTGGATGTGAAGCTTACTTAATGGGGAAGAAAAGGCTTGCTTT
>JAFSBD010000294.1 GCA_017442025.1 Clostridia bacterium | reverse complement strand
TATCCATGATGTGGATTATGTCCTTTCTCTTTTGGGCGAGCCCAAGGCTTTTTATTCCGTTAAAAATTCGATGGGCGAAAAGAATTCCTATGTCCATACCCTGATGCAGTATGATACCTGCGCTGTTTCGGTTGAGGGTACCTGGGACCTGCCCTCCACCCATCCCTTTGAGGCTACCTTCCGCGTGGTCTTTGAAGATGCGGTGGTGGAAAATGCGGGCGGTAAGTTTATGCTCTATACCAAGGAGAAGGCCGAGGAGATCGTTCTCGAGAAAAAGCAGCTTGCAGGCGGCGAGGCGGCAGGCGGCAATATCTCCGATCTGGGCGGTTATTATAATGAATTGGTCTATTTCTGCGATTGCGCAAAAGCAGGGAAGAAGATCGAGCGCGCCGAGCTTTCTTCGGCTGTTGCTTCCCTCAAATTCTTGATGAAGGAGTTAAATTTCCATGCTTAAGGTCGGAATCATCGGTTGCGGCAGTATTTTCACCATGCACGCAACCTCCTGCGATCACTTGGAAAATGCCAAGTTGATCGGCGTTTGCGATATTAAAAAGGAGCGTGCCGATGCGGCGGCGCAGAAATATAACGTTCCGGCATATTATGATTATAAAGAATTGATCGAGCGGGAGCGGCCGGATATCGTCCATGTCTGCGTTCCGCACTATCTGCATCCCATTATCTCCCGCTATGCCCTGGAGCAGGGCGTCAACGTCCTTTGCGAAAAGCCCATGAGCATCCGCTATGAGGATGGACTGGAGAATGTGCGGATCGCCAAGGAAAAGGGGCTGAAATACGGCATCATTTTCCAATGCCGCTATAATAATACCTCTAAATTGGTCAAAGAAAACCTGGAAAACGGCAAGCTGGGCAAGGTGATCTCCGCGCGGGTCGTTTTGACCTGGTGCAAGCCCGATTCCTATTATTCCTTATCCGATTGGAAGGGGACCTGGGATAAAGAGGGCGGCGGTGTTATCATCGATCAGGCGATCCATTCGCTGGATCTGGCCAATTGGTTCATCAATGATGAGCCCATCGAGGTGCAGGCTCATCTGAGCAATCGCGGCCACTCCATCATGGAGGTGGACGACACCGGTGAAGGGTTCATCCGCTATAAAAACGGTGCTACTCTCTCCTTCTGGGCGATGAACAACTATGGTTGCGATGATCCCATCGAGATTCGCCTGCTTTGCGAAAAGGGGAAGGTAGTGATGAGCTATGATGATGCTCTGATTACCTTTAACGACGGAACCGCCCTTTCCACCGCCACCCAAAACGATGGTATCGACTATGAAGGCGGGAAAGATTACTGGGGCTTCCAGCACATCCGCCAGATCAATGATTTTTATCATGCGGTGGAAGAAAATCGTCAACCGCAGATCAGCGGCGAAGAGGCGTTGAAGATCCAAAAACTCATCTGCGAGATCTATGAAAAGGGCAGATGGAACTAAAATTGAACAAATTCTGACTTGATTAATCCCCCCTTTGGATGGTATACTTTTATCATCCGAAGGGGGAATTTTTTATGAAAATCGATCTGCATACCCATTGCAATCCGGGGAGCCAATGCGCAACCGTTTCGCCGGAGGAATCGCCTGCCCTTTTGAAGGCGGCAGGGATCGACGGCTTGGTTTTGACCAACCATTGCTATCCGCGCCATTGCAACTCTCTCAGTCCCGATCTCAAGGAGCAGCCCTACCGCTATGTGGAGGTTTTTCATCGCCTTAAAAAAGAGGCCGATGAGCTGGGAATGAAGGCCTTTTTCGGTGCCGAGGTGACCCTGATCAATGAAATCAAAAAGATGGAGTTTTTGCTCTATGGCATCTCGGAGCAGGATTTTCTCGATTCCTTCCCCCTTTATACCTATAGCCAGAAAGAACTTTTTGATTATTGCAATCAAAAGGATATTTTGATGATCCAGGCCCATCCTTTTCGCTCCGAGCAGGGCTATGCACCCGCCGATCCTCGGTATATGCATGGGATCGAGGTGCTCAATGCCCATAGCAACTTTGCGGATCATTTTGAAGAGGCAGTGAACTTTGCAAAGGAGCATCAACTGCTCCAAACAGGCGGCTGCGATTTCCATTACCCCCATCAGGCGGGGTTGGGTGGGATGATCCTGCCCGATGCCATCGAGGATCAATTCATGCTCCGCGATTATCTGCGCACCTGCACCCCGCAGTTTTATCGCAAAGAAAAAGAAATCGAATAAATATCCCCCCGTATAACGGGGGGTATTTCATTGTAACCGAAAACCCCGCCACTATAGCGGGGTTTTCGGTTACAATAAAAAAGGCTTGGCCGATATGGCCAAGCCTTTCTTATATCATTTGCATAATCCAATAAATAACCCCATAAACCCCGCTTGCCACCGTGCCATAGGTAATGACAGGCTTAGAGATGTGGAAGATCTTGGCACCGAGGCCTGAAATGAAGCCTTCTGCTTGTTTCAACTTAGGAGCCATTCATTTTAAAAAAACATTTACATTATCATTGTAAGGTGATACAATAAAACCGAATCAAACAGGGGGAATTTTAAAATGAAAAAATTTTGGAGTATTTTTCAAATATCTTTAAGTGCTGTTTCATTGGCATTTGTTTATTATATTTTTATCGTTACAAATAATTTTGCTCCTGCCGGATTAAACGGTATTGCAACGATGATTCAATATACAAGCGGTTTTAGTATCAGTTATATGTCGTTGCTAATCAACATTCCGCTTTCAATACTCGCTTATTTTTTTGTCCAAAAAGATTTTGCAATTAAAACTATTATCTTCTCTGTTGTATATTCTTTTTCATTTTTGTTACTTCAAAACTCCCCATTGACTTTTATTCAATATAATGCACTAGGCCATGATACCATATATCCTGTAATCATCAGCGGTGTGTTGGCGGGTGTAGTTTATGGTGTTTGTTTTAGAAATAATGCCTCAACAGGTGGAACGGATATTATTTCTCGATACATAAATAAAGTAAGGCCTGATACCAATTTTTTCATTGTTACGTTTACACTAAATGCAATTGTTGCCATCGCTTCAATCTTTGTCTATTCGCAAGGTGCGCTCAATTATAAGCCGATGGCATTGTGTATAATCTATTGTTTTATTTCCACTTTTGTTGGTAATTTATTGCTCAAGACCACAAAGACGGCATATAAATTCACCATCATTACCAACCATGAAGACGAATTTATTGATGAAATCTCTCGAAAACTGCATCACGGTTGCACCAAAATTGATGCGTTTGGAACCTATACGGGCGCAAAAAAATCAGTTTTAATTTGCATTGTGAACAAACATCAATTGAATGATTTTCAAAAAATTGTCTCGCATTATGATAATACTTTTTCCTATTTTGAAATAGTAAATGAAACCTATGGTAATTTTAAACACATAAACTCTAAAAAGGCTTGACCGAACGGTCAAGCCTTTTTCTTTTGCATGGGTGCGCGGGGGAATAATGTTAAATAATAAGGAATATTGAATAAAGAATAAATAAGAAATTTTAAAACAATGTCGTTATCCAGTAGATGATTCCATATACAACAGACGCCACGGTGCCGTAGGCGATGACAGGCCCGGCGATCTGGAAGATCTTGGCACCGAGGCCGAGGACAAAGCCCTCATGCTTAAATTCGATGGCGGCACTGGCGACGGAATTGGCAAAGCCGGTAATGGGAATGATGGAACCGCCGCCCGCATATTTACCCAGCTTATCATAGATGCCGATGGCGGTGAAAAGTGCGCCCAGAAAGACCATGCAAATGGGAAGCCATAGCTTGACCTCATCGTTATGAATCCAGATTCCCAAAAGATCGCTGATCCCCTGACCGATGCAACAGATTCCGCCGCCTACCAAAAAGGCGATAATGCAATCCTTTAAAATGGGGGAGTTGGGTGTTTTTTTCTTCAGATATTGATTATATTCCTGCTTATTCATCTTCATGGCAAATCACCTCATCAAAAGTATCTGCCATAAAATGAAAACTATGCAAAAAAGAAATGCGGTGTAATTTTACACCGCATTTTTAGGTCATTTTATGGATTTTTGCTCCTAAAAGCTCTGCTTCTTCTTGCAGATGGGTAACGGCCAAAATCGCGCCTTGCCAATGCTTTAGGATCACCTTGGCGGTATGGGCTTTGGTCTGCTCATCCAGCCCGTTGAAGGGTTCATCCAATATCAAAAGGCGGGAAGGGGTGCAAAGAGCGCGGGCGATCGCTACCCTACGGCGCATGCCGCCCGAGAGGGAGGTAGGGCTGCTTTGAAGCTCATCGCCCAAGCCCAATTCCGAAAGGATCTCGGCCGCCTTGGCGGGATCGCCCCCCGCAAGGGCGGTATTCTCCAAAACGGTAAGGTGCTTTAGCAGGCGATCCTCCTGAAAGACCGCTGCCACCGGATGAGGGCGATTCAGGATCTGCCCCTCTTGGGGCTTTTCCAAGCCCATGATGAGCCTTAAAAGGGTGGTCTTTCCGCAACCGGAAGGACCCATCAGGGCGATCCGTTCCTGCGGCGGGATGGTAAGGGAGAGGCGGTTCAATACCTCTTTATCCCCATAGGAAAAAGAAACATTTCTAAGCTCGATCATGCCTGCTCCTCCTTCCAGATGCGGTTTAATGCCAGCTCCAACCCTAAGGAAAGGATGGCAACAACGATGGTCAGCGCAAAAACGCTGGGGGTTTCCAACTGCAACTTGGCACTTTGCAATAGATCGCCCAGGGACGCATCGGGCCTGCAGATGACTTCGGCGGCGATGCCGCTCTTCCAGGCAAAGCCCAGGCCGGTAACGCAGGCCGAGCGAAAATAGGGCGCCAGCGCGGGTAGGCGAATTTTCTGCCAGATGGCGGGGAGGGAAAGCCCCAGAACCTTGCCCATCTCCAGTTCCTTTATGTCGGTATTGGCCATGCCGGTGCGGATGTTGCCCCAAAAGAGGGGGAGCACCATCAAAAAGGAGATAAAGACCGGCAACCAAGGGGTATGGATCCAGACCAGCGCCAGAATGATAAAGGACGCCACCGGCACGGAACGAATCAAATGAAGCAGGGGTGAAAAGAGCCAATCAAAAGGCGGGCAACGGTCGGCAAGGATACCGCCCAAGGTTCCCAAAAGGGCGGCCAGCAAAAAGCCGATCAGGATCCGCGCCATAGAGAGGGCGGCGGCCAGCCAGAAATCTCCTGTTTGGATCAATCCGCCCAGTACCACTACCGTCTGCGCGGGGGTGGGGACTAAGAGTTCTTTATTCAGCAATAGGCTGATGAGCCACCATAGGGCGATCCAAAAAAGCGCCCCGAGGGTCTTTTTCAGCCAGGTTGGAATTTTATTCATGGGCGTTCATCCATTTCTTTAAATCGTTGAGGGCTGCAAGGGCATCCTTGCGCCCCAAATTATATTGCGCTTCCAGGTGGGCAGGGTCCTTTTCGACCCGCTTGATGCCGAGATCCTCCGAGGGGCGGATCAGAAAGATCTCGCCGCTCTTTTGAAGCTGCTCGATGCGATCAAGGGTATCGTTATAGATCTGATGCCGATTGGTAAGGGTTTCGATGAAGTTGGGGTATTTGCGGTAGAAAAGCTTGGCAAGGGTGGGCTTTTGGGGCTTTTTGCGGTAGCCTGCGCATTGGGTCAAAACAACGATGTTGCGCTGATAGCCCATCTGCCGAAAGGCCTCGATGGGGATGCTATCGGCCACGCCGCCATCCAAAAGCTTTTGCCCATCGATCTCCACAATGCGGGAAACATAAGGCATCGAAGCCGACGCCCGCATATAGTCCATCTCCTGATGGAGATCGGTGCATCGCCGATAGACCGCCTTGCCGGTTTCCAGATCGGTGCAGACCAGATGATAGGCGATGGGGGATTGGGCAAAAGTATCATAATCGAAGGGATCCAGCCGATCGGGCAGGTCATGGTAGCAAAATTGCTCCCCCACCATACTGCCGGTGGTCAGCAGGGAATAAAAGCTCATGAAATTTTTATGCCTGCAGTATTTTTTATAATAACGAATGGTGCGCCCCGGCTGCTCGCCGATATAGACGCTTCCGTGGATCGCGCCGGCGGAAACGCCGATCAGCCCATCGGGGCGGATGCCTTCTTCCATAAAAACATCCAAAACACCGGCGGTATAGATCGCGCGCATCGCGCCGCCTTCCAAAACCAAACCCAACATGGTTCTATCACCTCAAATGGTATTATATAAAAAAGCCCTTTTATTTGCAAGAGGTTACTCTTTTTAAACGGTCTAAAAAAGCCCTTCTTGTAAAAAGAAGGGCTTTTGAAAAAGTTATGCGCCGTAGTAGAAATCCGCGGCGGGCAGCGCACCGCCGATGGATTTGGGGTTGGCATCGAAGAGCACCTTCAGGTAGCCCTCCAGCCCCTGCTTCATGGCCGCACCTTCGATATAGGTGATATTGCATTTGGGGATCGCCTTTTCGGCAATCGCGGCGGCGGGAATGATCTTATATTGCTCGCAGAGCTTGGCGGCGGCAGGAACATCGGCGTTGACCTTCTCAATGGATGCCTTATAATCGGCCAGGAAGGCTTCAACGGTCTTGGGATTGGCCTCCAGATACTCGTTGCGCACAACAACGCAACCCATCATCAGCTGGCTATCCTCGCTGACCTTATCCCATTCGGCGGTAACATCCAGCGCGATCTTAAAGCCGGTCTTGGCGGCAGCAGAGGTGGCCGCAGGCTGGGGAACCATAGCAATCTCCGCCTCGCCCGATGCCATCTTGGCTACCAACTCATCGTTGGTGGCGGCGAATTTCAGCGTGGCGTTCACATTGTTCTTTTTCAGCAGATATTCCAGCGTATACTGGGGGTTGGAGCCTTCGCCCATGGTATAGATGGTCTTGCCCTCCAGATCGGCAAAGGATTTTACTGCGCCGTCTTTATCCATAATATAAAGAACGCCCAAAGTATTGATGCAAAGCACCTTCAGCTCGCCGTTGAGCTTTTTATAAAGGGTGGATGCCACATTGGTGGGCACCGCCGCGATATCGGCTTCGCTATTGGCAATTTTACCGACCACTTCTTCGGGGGCGGAGGAAAGGCTGATATCGTAATCCTCCATCAGGTTGACCATACCCACGCCGGTGGGGCCGGCAATGGCATAGATCTTGGGCGTCACTTCAGGAACATCTTTTTTACAGCCTGCAAAAAGCATGCCGATACAGGCGATAATAAGAACGAGGCTGATGATACGAATTGTTTTTTTCATAATGAAACCTCCCGGAACCATTTTTGGTTCACTTTTTTAATAATATTTTTCTCTGCCAATGTATCTAAGGTGCGGTAGAGGCTTGTCCGCCCGATGTTGAGCTCCCGCGCGGTCTCCGCCAGCCCATCGGGAAAAAGAATTTCCCCATCGGGTGCGGTATGGGCGCGGATATAGCCCATCAGCCGATCCTCTGCCGAATCTTCGGTATAAAGGCGGATCTTATCGTTGAGATAAAGGATCCGCTGCTGCAGAAAGCGAATGTAGTTCATGGAAATAGCAGGGTATTGCTCCATCCATTTTTGAAGGGGCTCTTCCTCGATGAATTGCAGCTTGGCGCGGGAGATCACCGAGATGGTGGTGGCATAGCGGCTGCTGCCGAATAGAGCGGTTACTCCAAAGATACCACCCTTCTCCAAGGTGCGAACCACCGCACCGTTATGGGCGCGGACCGCCACCTTCCCGCTGAGCACCACCGCAAAGGCGCGGGGGAAATCCCGCTCGCTATAGACGATGTCGCCCTTCTCATAGGTGCGGGGAGGATTTAATTCCCCGAGGCATTTTTGGGTTTCCGCCTCGGAAAGGCCTCCCCATAAAAATAGATTTTGGAGGATTTTATTTGCCATGAATAACCTCACTTTCTGTACCATATGGAACAGATTTATTGTATTATAGCATGAAGATTTCGAAAAGTAAAGACTTTTTTAAAAAATAAAAAGCCCGGTTTTTCAACCGGGCTTTAAAGAATCTTAGCCGATCATGGCGTTGATCTTCTCGATCAGGGTATCTACATCCGCGCCATGCACCATGCAAGCCTGCTCTACGCTCTCGCCTCTTGCGGAGGGGCAGCCCAGGCAATGCATACCGATCTCCAAAAAGAGGGGAGCGGTCTCGGGATAATTATCCAGAACTTCGGCAATAATCATATCTTTTGTTACCATTTCAATCATTCTCCTTTCAAGTCTATGGCTCTATTATACTCGATTTTCGCCAAATTGCAAAGGTATTTTTACATTTTGGTTTACTTTTCCTTTTAAAAGTGGTATACTAAATTGAATTAATATGTAGTAAGGAGCCGACCATGGAATTATTGGATGTTAAAAACAGTGCCGCAGTTGCCGAATATGAAGCCTTTTTGCAAAGCCACCCCAAGGGTCATTTTGCCCAATCGGTGGAATGGGCGCGGCTCAAAAAAGAATGGGATTTTGAGGCGGTCATCGAGCGGGATGCGGAAGGGAAGATCGCCGGTTCGATGGGTCTTTTGATCCGCAAAGTGCCGGGCACATCCATTATGTATTCCTGCCGCGGGCCTGTTTGCGATCTGTATGATGAGGCGATGGTCCAAAAGCTGGTGAAGGCCGCCGGTGAGGTGGGCAAGAAATATAAAGCCTGCTCCCTCAAGATCGATACCGATACCCCGGTGGAGGATGAGGAATTTTATCAGATCTGCCGTAAGCTGGGCTTTACCGCCCCCAATCGTTCCAAGAACTTTGAGGGGATCCAGCCGCGGTTTGTTTTTCGGCTTTATCTCAATGGGCGCAACGAGGAAGAGATGCTGGCCTCCTTCCATCAGAAATGGCGCTATAACATCCGCGTGGCCATCAAAAAGGGCGTGGAGGTCAAGATCTGCGGGGAAGAGGCGTTGCCCGATTTCCACCGCATTATGGTTACCACCGGCTCGCGGGATGGTTTCGTTGTCCGCACCGAGGATTATTTCCGCCGCATGATGCGGGAGCTGGGCGAGCACGCCCGCCTTTATATGGCCTATCTCGATGGGGTTGCCATCGCGGGAACCCTTGCCATCGGGTATGGGGACAAGGTATGGTATCTCTATGGTGCCTCCTCCAATGAGCACCGTAACTATATGCCCAACTATCTCCTTCAATGGGAGATGATTAAATGGGCCATCGAGCGGGGCGCGCGGGTCTATGATTTCCGCGGCGTTTCGGGCGATTTGAGCGAGGATAATCCGCTTTATGGCTTATATCGCTTCAAGAAGGGCTTCAATGGGGAGTTTACCGAGTTTGTGGGCGAGATGGATCTGATCTATAATAAACTGATGCTCTCTTGGTCCAAATGGGGGAGCAAGGCCTATCGCAAAATTAACGGAATTTTGTTTAAATTAAGACACAGAGGTTGATTTGAATGGCTCAACTGATCGTTCAAAAACAGGATATTATCGATAATTACCGCCTGCTGAAGGAGCATTGCGGCGTGCCTTTGATCCCCGTTTTGAAAGCCAACGGCTACGGGCTGGGGGCGCAGGGCCTTTTTGCCATCCTGAAAGAAGAAGGATGCCCTTTGGTGGCGGTCAGCCGCCTGGAAGAAGCGTTGCCCCTCTGCGGGCAGGGGGTGGAGGTATTGATCCTCTCCTGCGGGAGCGGGGATGATTATATCAAGACCCTTTTGGAAAAGGAACTGACCTGCGCGGTGGGCGATCTTGCCTTTGCTACCGCTTTATCGGAGGCCGCCCAAGGGGCAGGGAAAAAGGCGCGGGTCCATATTAAGATCGATACCGGCATGGGTCGGTTTGGTTTTCTGCCCCATGCGGTGGAGGAGATTGCGGCGGTCTTTGCCTTGGAAGGCTTAGAGGTTGCGGGCATCTTTTCCCATTGCTATGCCGCCTTTTTGGGGGATGGCTCGGCCAAGGTGCAGCTTGCCCAATTCAATCAATTGATCGATCAATTAAAAGAAAAAGGGATTGCGATGCCCATGCGGCATATCGCCAATTCCTGCGCCGCCATCAAGGGCGGAGATTTTGCGCTGGATGGGGTGCGGATCGGCTCGGCGTTAACCGGCCGCCTGCCCATCCCAAGCGGCCTGCCCCTGAAGCGGGCGGGAAGGCTGGAGGCGGAGGTGCTTTCGGTGCGTACCCTGCCTGCGGGGAGCAATATCGGCTATGGCGCTGTTTATAAATTAAAGAAGGAAACCAAGGTCGCGGTGGTGGCCATCGGCTCGGCGGATGGCTTTTACCAAAGCGAGCGGCGGGATCTTTTCCGCCTTTTGGATATCTGCCGTTATCTCTTCCATGACTTCAAGCTTTTGCTGAAAAAGCCGGTGGTCTATGGGGAGATCGAAGGCAAGCGGGTGCCGATGATCGGCCGCCCCGCTACCACCCATAGCTTCTTCGACGTTTCGGGCGTGGAGGATGCTTTGGGCAAAAAAATGATTTTGAACGTTCCGCCCTTGCAGGTGGACGGTTCGGTGGAGCGGATCTATGAATAAGTTATTGGGAAATCCGGAGATCTGCAAGGAGCTTGCCCGCGGCAATTTTGCCCATGCTTATCTTATTACCGGCGCGCCCGGTATGGGCAAAAAAACGCTGGCGCGGCTTTTCGCCGCGCGGCTGACCGAGGATCAAATCGGCTTGGCGGAGCGGGATGCCCATCCCGATGTCCTTTGGCTGGCGCCTAAGGATGGGGGGAAGATGATCCCGGTGGATGATGTCCGCGCCTTTCGGCGGGAAGCCTATATTCTGCCCAATCAGTCTCCTAAAAAGGTGCTGATCATCGATCGTTGCGAAAAGCTCAACGAGAGCGGGCAGAATGCGATCTTGAAAATTTTGGAAGAGCCTCCTGCCCATGCGGTGTTTCTGCTGTTGGCCGACTCCCGCGAGGCGATGCTCCCCACCATTCGATCCCGATGCGTCATCTGGGAGATGCAACCGGTGGGCCCCGAAGAGGGGATCCCCTTCTTGCAGGAGCGTTACCCCGAGGAAGAGCGCACCGCCACATTGCTGAAGGCGGCGGGCGGCAATCTGGGGCAGGCGATGGCCTATTTAGAAGGCGGTAATCTGCTGACCTATGGGGAGCTGGGCGTGCGTTTTTTGGGCAAGCTTTGCCGCAATAAGATGCTGGAAGCCGATCGGATGTTGGCGGAACTGCCCAAAGGGGATTTCAGCCTCTTTTTGGAAAGCTTTTCCCGCCTGGCTCACGATTTCCTGCTTTATAAGACGGGCAGCGGCGAGGAAAATATTGTTTTTTTGGAAAGCGTCTTGCAAATCAAGGGCTTTTTAGGTAGAATGAGACTGGAGCAGCTCTATAAAATCGCATCGTTGACATTGGATACGATGCGTCTGCTCAAGGAAAACGGCAATGAAAATTTGGTGAAAACCTGTTTTATTGCAGAGATGGGAGAATTACTGCGTTGACAAATATCGTAGGCGTCCGATTTAAGGACAACGGTAAAACTTATTATTTCGACCCCCGCAACCTGGATCTGAAGGTGGGGGATTATTGCGTGGTGGAAACGGCGCGGGGCAATGAATGCGGCGAGGTTACCATCGGGACCAAGGCGGTGCCCGATCAGGATGTTGTCCAGCCCTTAAAGCCGGTCTTGCGGGTGGCCGATGCGGCCGACCATCGTCAGATGGAGCGCAACCGCGCCAGAGAAAAGCGGGCCGCAGAGGTGTTTGCCGAAAAGGCGGCCAAGCATCAGCTGGAAATGTCGCTGGTGGATGTGGAATATTCCTTTGACGGGAGCAAGATCCTCTTTTTCTTCACCGCCGAAGGGCGGGTGGACTTCCGCGAGCTGGTGAAGGATCTGGCTTCGGTCTTTAAGACCCGCATCGAGCTGCGCCAGATCGGTGTGCGGGATGAATGCAAGATGATGGGCGGCATCGGTATGTGCGGCCGGCCTTTCTGCTGCAATCAATTTTTAACGAATTTTGATCGGGTTACCATCAAGAGCGCCAAGGATCAGGGCCTGCCCCTCAATCCGGTGAAGATCAGCGGCGTTTGCGGCATCCTGATGTGTTGCCTCAATTATGAGCAATCTACCTATGAGGAGCTGGGCAAAAATATGCCCAAGGTGGGCGCCACCGTTGAAACCCCCGACGGCAAGGGAACGGTGGCCGAGGTAGCGGTATTGGCCGGCAAGGTGAAGGTGAAATTCACCGCCGAAGATGGTACGATTACCTTTAATAATTATGATGCCGCCGCGCTGAGATCCCGCCGCGCGGATCGCCCTGCCCGGGAGGACCGCAAGAAAAAAGGCGATAAAGCGGTGAAGGAACCCCAGGCGTAAATTCGCCAAATTGTAGATTTTTTTAAAAAATGCTTGAAATCAGCATATTGTTATGTTAGTATATCTTTAATATTACAAGGAGGTGTTCCGAAATGGCTCATACTATTACTGATGCTTGCCTGACCTGCGGTGCTTGCGAGGCTGAGTGCCCCGTTGGTGCGATCGCTGCCGGCGATGATAAGTATGTGATCAATGCCGATGAGTGCATCGATTGCGGCGCTTGCGCTTCTGCTTGTCCTGCTGAGGCTATCGAGGCATAATCGAACATATTGAATAAAAAACAGCCGCTCTCTTTGGAGAGCGGCTGTTTTTTATTGTTCTAATCCCCAAGGCTTGTTTATATAATGGAATAAGACATAAAAGGAGGATGAGCCGATGGACGAACAACGCATCGCCAAAAACCATCTGCTTTCGGTGGAAAATCGCAATCACCTGAATGCATCCGGGGTATTGGATGTGGACCGTTTTGATGAAAAGAGTGTGGTGGTGCTCACCAATCTGGGGGTACTGACCGTGGAGGGGGAGGATCTTCATATCAATCGCCTGAATGTGGAAAACGGTGATATTGCCATCGAAGGAACCATCGACCGTCTCTATTATTCCGACCTGAAGGAAAAGGGCGGCGGGGTCTTTAAGGGGCTCTTCCACTAATGGAAACCTACCTTTCCGATCAGGCGATCGCCTTTCTATGGGCGGTCTTGCTGGGCGGCGGGCTGGGGGCGGTTTATGACGTTTTCCGCATCCTTCGGATCTTGCGGCGCAGAACTCCTTGGTTAATCGTTTTTGGCGAGGACCTGCTCTTTGCCCTGCTGGCCGCCCTTTCCACCGCCTTTTGCTATACCCTCACCAACCACGGTCAGGTGCGGGCTTTTCTGCTGGTGGGGGAGGCTTTGGGTTTTTTGATCTGGTTTTATACCGTCGGTGCCTTTGTTACCCACTTGGCGCGGCTGATCGCCCGCCTGCTACGCAAGATCGAGGGCTGGTTGGGGCGTTTTTTCAACCAAATGCAGGGAATTTTAGGGAAAATTATGAATTTTTTGAAAAAACCCTTTCTTTTTTGCAAAGAATGGTATAGAATGAATATGTATCGTCTGAAAGAAAGGAGAATGCTGCATGCGAAGAAAAAAGATGAATCCCATCGTGCGGGGCCTACTGGTCGTCGCCGGAATCTATATCGCCGGCAACATGGTCGCCACCTGCGTCAAGCTCCAGGTGCAGATCCAGGAAAAAAAGGCCGAGCTGAGTGATGTGCAGCAAAAGATCTCCGCTCAGGCGGTGATGAATGAGCAACTCAACGATATCCTCAATGCCGAGGTGGATAGCGAATATGTGGAGAGTGTGGCCCGGGATCTGGGCTATGGCTCGGTCGGCGAGTTGGTCTATGAGAATATTACCGATGAATAATACGATGAAAATCCCGCAATGCAAGGGTGGCCCAAGCATTGCGGGATTTTTTATGCTTCTGTGATCTCTTCCATGAGGGCCTTTAATTGCCGAGCTTGCTCTGCGTTGAAAGACCAATATTTATTAAAGCCATATACCTGGCTGCCGTCGGGCAATAAAGCCAGGTCGATGGTGGCATCGCTTTCAAAGCAGATGGCGAGGTGGTAGAACCGAAGTTTTTGGTTGGGGTCGGGATAGTCACGTAAATCATCGGGAACACCTTGCTGCAAAAGATCTTTGAGATTCTGCAAAATCGCTTGCTCTTCGATTTGAACGTTGATGGGATCTTTTGGGGGTTCATTATGTTCATTATGGTAGAGCCCTGTTACGGTGAGGGATTGGATTTTTGAAGGAAAGAGGTCGAAAATCTCGGTTATGGCGTGGCCGTCCTCTTCCAACAAAATGAATTTAAAGAGTTGGCATCGGTCTCCTTTTCGCGCAATGAGATAAGCGTCGCTATCGTGGGGCGTATAGCGATAGAGATCGGCCCCCAGCAAAATTTCTTGGTCTGCGCGGGATACGCGCCCTAAATGCTCCCCGAAGGCACTTTCGGGAATGGTCTTGGAAAGCAGGATCTCTTGGTTGCATTTGCAAGCGTTGCTTGGGGTAACTGGTGCGTAGATCCGCCCGTCCAGATAGAAATAGGGCATTCCTTCTTTTTGGTTTTCATCATCAAGCAGAGGAGCGTAGGCGACGGTATTTTCGCCGGGTGGCTCGATGGGCGGTTGGGGGGTGATGAGGGCATTTTGGGGGCGCATGAAAAAAGCAATCGCCGTACCGATCACGCATAGAAAAAGCAGGGCGACCGAGGCGGTCTGCTTTTGGCGCGTTCTCTTTTTTTGCAGATGTTGCAAAAAGGCAACATCTAATTGGGGGATTTGTTG
>JAFSBD010000293.1 GCA_017442025.1 Clostridia bacterium | reverse complement strand
GATATACTATGAATATTAATAATTTATATGCCTCTCTATTGGTAAAATTGCTCAATTTCAAAAAAACGCCTTCCCCACATGGGGAAGACGTTCCTTTATTTTCTTTAACCCCCAAAAACGGATCAAAAGCGGTGCATGGATCGTTTTCTCGGGCCGAAGGCGTATATCGATACGGCGAGGAACGAAAAGCGGTCAAGGTGCCGCTTTTCATTCGTTTTTTAATAGTTTTCGGCGCGGACTTCGAAATAAGACTTAGGATGTGCGCAAACGGGGCAGATCTCGGGGGCCTTCTTGCCCATCACAAGATGACCGCAGTTGCGGCATTCCCACATAGTCTCTTCGCTCTTTTCAAAGACCTTTTGCATCTCCACGTTGCTGAGCAGAGCGCGATAACGCTCCTCATGGGTCTTTTCGATGGCGGCAACGGCGCGGAACTGATAGGCCAGCTTGGTGAACCCTTCTTCTTCGGCCTCTTTGGCAAAGGTATCATACATATCGGTCCACTCATAGTTTTCACCTTCGGCAGCAGCCAGCAGGTTGGCGGCGGTATCGCCCAGCTCCCCTAAGGCCTTGAACCACATTTTAGCGTGCTCTTTCTCGTTATCGGCGGTCTTCTGGAAGATGGCAGCGATCTGCTCGTAGCCTTCCTTTTTAGCAACGGATGCGAAATAAGTATACTTATTTCTGGCCTGGCTTTCGCCGGCAAAGGCGGTCATGAGATTTTTTTCGGTTTTAGATCCTTTGAGTTCCATGTTAAAAGTTCTCCTTTTATATAAAAATTAATTAACAACATTCCGGGCAGCGATAATGGATCGCCAGCTCATACTCCTCAATGGCAAAGCCTAATCGGCCTTCCATCTCTTCTTTAATTCCTTCCGACGGATGATCGGAAACCTTCCCGCAACGATCGCAGATCAGATGGATATGCGGGATATTACTTTTATCATAGCGGTCGGTCTGGCCGCAGAAGGTGATCTTTTTGATCTCCCCCGCCTCCGCCAGACGGATCAGATTATTATAAACGGTTGCCAGGGCGATGCCGGGCATCTCCTTGATGGCCTCCTGATAGATCTGATCGGCGGTAAGGTGCCGCTGGGATTCCCGAATAATCCGCAGGATCAATGCGCGTTGCTTGGTCATGATTTGATCCTCCGTTTTAGAATTGTTCTAAAATTCTGTCTATAGTATAATCTTTCTTTTTCCATTTGTCAAGAGTTTTTTAGAATTATTCTAAAAAAGTTTTTACTACGAAAATTTTGTAGGAATGTTCAAAATCCGTTGACAAATTATTATATTATGATTAAATATGATTAGAAAGGAGTTTTCAACCATGAAAAAATGTATTAAAATTCTTGCAGTATTGCTGGCGATGCTGATGCTCGTTAGCATGGCTACCGCCTGCAAGTCGGCCGACGACGACATGGATAGCTTCCTCACCGGCGAAACCAATATCAACGGCGATGATGATAATGGTGATAACGGCGATGTCGATGTCGACGACGAAGGCGACGATCCTTCCGATCCTTCCGATAAAGGGAACGACGGAAAAGACAACGGAAAAGAAGACGACAAAAATTCCGGGACCAACAATAAGGAAGAAAATAAAAAAGACCCCACCGGCGATAATGTTGACGATAAGAAGCAACAGGAAATTATCGACAACTACGATGGCACCAAAAAATATGATGCGGATGCCAACCCCCTGATCGCTGAATCCAAGGCGCTCAATACAGGCGTTGGTGTCAGCTTTGATCTGGATACCACCGGCTTCGTTAAGAATAACGTGAAGCTGGCAGACCTGAAGGGTAAGACCCTCATTATGCTGACCGCCATTGACGTTCCCTTCTTTAACTATAAAGACGCCAGCGGCAAAACGGTTAACGAATGGGATTGGTGGGATGCTCTGCGGGATGAATACGGCGTGAAGGTCAAGTACATCAAGACCGCTCTTGCCGATACCATCGAAAAGAACCTGACCTATCAGAGTTCCGGAAAGCAGGTAGACTTGGTTCCTACCCACCGCTCTTGGTTCCCCCAATGGATGGGCCTTTCTCAGGCTTTGGATCCCTATGTGAATACCAATATGATTGGCAACTCCCCCGGCGTGGACCTGCGTACTCTGGAGCAGACCAAGTGGGGCGGCACCTATCGCTGCATCGCACCCATCGGCGCGGTGGATGTCATCTGGTACAATGAAACCATGGTGGAGCAGCTCGGCCTGAAGGATCCCCATACCACCTGGAAAGAGGGTAAATGGAATTGGGATACCTGGAAGAACTTTGTTGTGAGCGTTCCCTATCAAGGCCCCACCGGCAAAACCCTTTGCGCCTGGAGCCAGGCAGAACATGATTCTTGCGTATTCTGGCCTCAAACTACCGGCGTGACTCTCTTTGCCATTGACCAGACATCCAAAGAGCCCAAGCTGATCAACAACTTCAACGACGAACGTGTTGCAAAATCCTTGGTATTTATCGCCGAGACCGGTAAGTCTTTGGATGGCCTTTCCCGCCGTCTTTCTGCGGATCCCTGGAACGAAATGTATACCACCGGTACCGTTATCATGATGAACACCATGTATCTCTGCAAGGACT
>JAFSBD010000292.1 GCA_017442025.1 Clostridia bacterium | reverse complement strand
GCTATAATTTGATCGGCTTGGGTCTGGCCGCGTTTAAGATCGTTTACCGCAAGGATCGGCGGTATTATTGCTCGGAATTTGTTCGGGATATTTTGGTGGAATGCGGGGTTGCGAAGGCGGAGCAGTTTGAGCGGATCGTTCAACCGGTGCATTTTATCGATATGAGCCAAACCAAGCTGGTTTATCAGGGTCAATTGAGCGGATATTCTACATAAATATTCGGCAAAATAGGCAATATTCCAAACAATTCGCTCTCCCATTTACCGTTTCAAGAGAGAATGCACAAAATTTAAAAATCCCCTTGCTTTTCGTTGACAAATTATTATATAAAATGATATAATTATTTGCAGAGAAACGGCTCTTTGCGACTGACGGATCATGTGGAGTTTACCACAATGGAGCAAAGGGTAAAAAGCCGACCGTCTGGGCGCAAATCTCCAAAACAGGAGTATTTGCGCCCTTTTTATATTTCTCAAAAATAAAATGGAGGTACTCTCATGAAAAAAGTAGCGATCATGATGGGCAGCGATAGCGATCTGCCGGTGGTTCAGAAGGCAATCGATACCCTGAAGAACTTCGGCGTTCCCTATGAGGCCCATGTCTATTCTGCCCATAGAACCCCCGAGCAGGCAAAAGCTTTTTCCCAAAACGCCCGTGCCAACGGCTTTGGTGCGATCATTTGCGCGGCGGGGATGGCGGCGCATTTGGCCGGTGCTGTTGCGGCGAATACCACCTTGCCGGTCATCGGCATTCCCATCACTTCGAAGGGACTGGCCGGTATGGATGCCCTTTTGTCTACTGTGATGATGCCTCCCGGAATTCCGGTAGCAACCGTTGCCATCGACGGCGCGGTCAATGCCGCACTGCTGGCAATTCAGATCCTTGCGGTGGAGGATGGGTCGCTGGCGGAAAAGCTGGACACAAAGCGCGTAAAGGATGCCGAGGCTGTTTTGGCAAAGGATGCAGCCCTTCAAAACGTTTAATTTATATTTTGACATAAAAGGAGAAACGAAAATGAAACTTGTTTACACTGGTAAGACCAAGGATGTATTTGCTCTTGATAACGGCAACTATCTGCTGAAGTTTAAAGATGATTGCACCGGTAAAGACGGTGTTTTTGATCCCGGCGAAAATTCTGTCGGCCTCACCATTGAGGGCGTGGGCGATGTCAACCTGCGGATGTCCATTTATTTCTTTGAAAAGGTCAATGCCGCCGGCATCAAGACCCATTATGTCGATGCTTCTCTGGCCGATACCACCATGGAAGTTCTTCCTGCCAAGGTATTCGGTAAGGGCCTTGAGGTCATCTGCCGCCATAAGGCGGTCGGTAGCTTCATCCGCCGCTACGGTGATTATATTGAAGAGGGTGCCGATCTGCCCGCTTATGTTGAGATGACCTTCAAGGATGATGCCAAGGGCGATCCTTTGGTAACCAAGGATGCTTTGGTTGCCTTGGGCGTGATGACCGATGCCCAGTATGAAGATATGAAGGAGATGACCCAGAAGATTACCCAGATCGTCGCCGATGATCTGAAGGAGAAGGGTCTGGTTCTCTATGATATCAAATTTGAATTCGGTTATGATTCCGATGGCAACGTTATGCTGATCGATGAAATTGCTTCCGGCAATATGCGTGTTTATAAGGACGGTCAGTATATCGATCCCATGACCCTCAGCGAGCTCTTCTTTGCTTAATTTGCAGGAGGTCATATGGGAGGATTTTTTGGAATAACCTCAAAGAATGAATGCTTGGGCGATGTTTTTTTCGGGGTCGACTATCATTCCCACCTCGGCACCCGCAGAGCAGGCTTGGCGGTCTACGACCCGGAGATCGGCTTGCAAAGAAAATTGCATAGCATCGAAAACTCTCCGTTTCGTACCCGCTTTGAAAAGATCTTTGATGAAATGCACGGCACCGCCGCCATCGGTTGCATCAGCAATACCGATCCCCAGCCCTTGCTCATCCGCGCAAAGGGCGGCACCTTCGCCCTTTGCACCACCGGCATCATCAATAATGCCGATGCGCTGATCGAAGAATACCTGGCTAAAGACGGCGGCCATTTCGATTCCATGACCGGCGGCAAGGTCAATTCCACCGAATTGCTGGCCGCCCTGATCAGCAGAGAAGAGGATCTGGTTACCGGCATCAAGGCGGTGCAGGAAGCGGTAGACGGAACGGTCGGCGTTGTCCTTTTGAAGGATAACGGTAAGATCATTGCCGCGCGGGATAAGCTCGGCCGCCTGCCGATGCTGATCGGCAAAGGGGAGGATGGCTATTGCGTTACCTTCGAATCCTTTGCCGCGCTGAAGTTGGGCTTTGAGATCGTGAAGGAGCTGGGCCCCGGTGAGATCGTGGAGCTTTCTCCCGACGGAATGTCCGTTCTGGCCGAAGCAGGTCCTAAGAAAAAGATCTGCGCCTTCCTTTGGAGCTATTATGGCTATCCCACTGCCACCTATGAAGGGGTGAATGTGGAGGCGATGCGTGTTCGTAACGGTGCGCTGATGGCCAAGATCGATCAGGAGATGGGGGCGGCCAACGATATCGATTATGTTTGCGGTATGCCTGATTCGGGCGTTCCCCATGCGATTGGCTATGCCAATGAAAGCGGCGTGGATTTTGCCCGCGCCTATATCAAATATACCCCCACCTGGTCCCGCAGCTTCACCCCCAATAAGCAGACTGAGCGGAATCGGATCGCTAAAATGAAGCAGATCCCCGTCCATGAGTTTATTCAGGATAAGAAACTGATGATCATTGACGATTCCATTGTGCGCGGGACGCAGATCCGTGAAACGGTGGAATTTCTCTATGAAAACGGCGCAAAGGAAGTGCATATGCGCTCCGCCTGCCCGCCGATCCTCTTCCGCTGTAAATATCATAACTTCTCCCGTACCGCTTCCGAGCTGGATCTGATCGCCCGAAGGGTGATTGTTGAGTTGGAAGGGGAAGAGGGGATCAACCATATCGATGAATATATCGATGGGAATACTGAGCGTGGCAAGCGCTTGCGCAAAACCCTTGCCGAGCGATTTGAATTTGCCTCTCTGGATTTCCAATCGCTTGAAAATATCATTAAGGCCATAGGTCTGCCGGAATGTGAGCTTTGCACCTATTGCTGGAACGGAAAGGAATAAGAAATGAAAAATTCACAATCTGAAAGCTATGCAGCAGCCGGTGTTGATATTACCGCCGGTTATAAAGCGGTCGAACTGATGAAGAGCCATGTGGCCCGCACCAAAACAGCCGGTGCTGATATTGATATCGGCGGCTTCGGCGGTTTATTCATGCCCGATTTGGCGGGAATGAAAAAGCCGGTGCTGGTCAGCGGTACCGACGGTGTCGGCACCAAGCTGAAGATGGCCTTTTTGATGGATAAGCATGATACCGTCGGCATCGATTGCGTGGCCATGTGTGTCAATGATGTTATCTGCTGCGGCGCAAAGCCTCTCTTTTTCCTGGACTATATCGCCTGCGGCAAAAACTATCCCGAAAAGATCGCGGCGATCGTTTCGGGCGTAGCCGAAGGCTGTGTGCAGAGCGGGGCGGCTCTGATCGGCGGTGAGACTGCCGAGATGCCCGGCTTCTATCCTGTGGATGAATACGATTTGGCCGGGTTTGCTGTGGGTATCGTGGATGCCGAGAAGGTCATCGACAATAAATCGATGAAGCCCGGCGATGTTGTGATCGCCCTGCCCTCCAGCGGTGTTCATTCCAACGGCTTTTCGCTGGTTCGGAAGGTATTTGATGTGGAGAATGCCGACCTCAAGGCTCCTGTTGCGGAGCTGGGCGGCAAGTCGGTCGGGGAGACCCTGCTGACTCCCACCAAAATTTATGTAAAACCCATGGTTGCCCTCTTTGAGCAGGTGAAGGTGAAGGGTGTATCCCATATCACCGGCGGCGGCTTCTATGAGAATATCCCCAGAAGCATTCCCGACGGTCTGGGTGCCAAGATCGATAAGAGCGCGGTTCGCGTTCTGCCTATCTTTGAGCTTTTGGCCAAGGTCGGCAATATTCCCGAACGGGATATGTTTAATACCTTTAATATGGGTGTCGGCATGAGCGTTGTTGTTGCGCCCGAGGATGCGGATCGTGCTTTGGAGATCCTCAAGGCCAACGGCGAGGATGCCTATGTTATCGGTTCTATCATCGAATCCGATGAAAAGATTATTCTGGAGTAAGCCCATGGGTAAGACGAAGATTGCTGTCCTGGTCTCGGGCGGCGGCACCAACCTGCAAGCGCTGATCGATAGCGTGGCAAGCGGCATCCTCCATAGCGGGGAGATCGCTTTGGTGCTTTCCGGCAACCGCAATGCCTATGCCCTTGAGCGGGCGGCAAAGGC
>JAFSBD010000002.1 GCA_017442025.1 Clostridia bacterium | reverse complement strand
CGCAGATTCGCAGCGGTACGGTTGCGGTTATCGGTGAGGCAATCGACAACGACAGCAAGACCGCCCGGGCCGTATCCCTCATAGTTCAAGGATTCATAATTGCGGGTATCCCGTTCACCGGCTGCCTTTTTGATGGCGCGCTCGATATTATCGTTGGGCACATTGGCCGCCTTTGCCTTGGCGATGGCATCGGCCTGGCGGGAGTTGGCGGCGGGGTTGGAACCGCCTTCTTTCACAATTACGCTGATTTCGCGCGCCATCTTGGTGAAGATCTTGGCGCGCTGGGCATCGGTCTTGCCCTTCTTATTTTGGATATTATGCCATTTGGAATGTCCGGACATTGGTTTTCGCTCCTTATAATATATAATTCGTTTTATGACAAATTTCAGTATACCATAACCAATTCCCAATTTCAACCCTTTGGTGGTTGCAAAACGTTCCATTTTTTGTTATACTGTTTTCATTAATCAAAGGAGTTTATGATTTATGAAATTGGACCGTAATATGAAAAGGGCCATCCTTTTCTTTGTTTTGATCCTTTTGGCGGCCATGCTGGGCCAGCCCTTTGCCCATGGCTATATGCACCCCGCCGATCCCCTTGTTTTACTGGCGGCGATCTTTTTGCCCGCTCCCCACGCGCTGATCGCCTGTGGCGCGGCAAGTATGGCTGCGGATCTTTTTAAAGGGTATATGATCTTGGCGCCCATCACCTTGCTCATCAAACTGCTGATGGTCTGGGCGGCCAAAAAACTCTATGGAGCAAAGCTCGCTAAGAATCATCCCGAAATGCTTGCCTCTTTTGCGGCCCTCATCCCCATCCCCTGCTATTATCTGGCGGAGCTGATCTTCCAACTGATTCAAAAGAGCGGTATGGATGCCTTTACCCTTGCCGCCGAGACCCTACCCAAAAACCTCATTCAGGGCTTTGCAAGCCTGCTGCTCTTTATTTTGATCCACGATCTTTGCAAAAGTTTTCACGGCGGCCTGGCGCTGGCCCGCAAGAAACAAAAAGAAGAACAAGAAAACGACTGATTGCTTTTGCAATCAGTCGTTTTTATTTCATACTGTTGGTGCAGGGTCGGTCGGCGCGGGATCGGTCGGTTGCTCGGTAACCGGGGGATCGGTAGCCGGAGGGTCTTCCGTCGGCGTATCCACGACCGGATCCTCCACAACCGGAACATCCACAATCGGATCATCCACCGCAGGCACATCCACCGAAGGTTCCTGCACGGGAGGAGTGGGTTCCGGTGTTTCTACTGCCGGAGCATCTACCACCGGCTCATCCACCGAAGGCTCTTCGGGTTCTTGGGGCGCATGATTGGTTGCGCCATAAAACCAGCGGGTATAATCCACGCCGTTGGTATCCATATAGTCCTGAAAGGAAATATCCTCAAAAAGGAAAGCGTTCATCATCTTGGCGGCATAGTCCAGATTATAATAATGGCAGGAGCCCAATCCGGGCACGCTCATACCGTATTGGATCATCGCCCGATCGGCGGGAATCCGATCTTCCTTCAGTTCCACCCCATCACTGGCCAAGAGGCCTGCCAGGCTGAAGATATCCTTATAGGTCAAAGAAGTTTCCATATAAGGGAGCAGGGCACGGATCATCTTGGGATATTTGGAGATATCCATCGCCAAGGCTTTATCAAAAAGCTGGCGCATTACCAGCCGCTGACGCTCGGTGCGGCCGGGATCGTTGGCAGTACCGTTGAAATTGGATACCTTGCGGATCCGCGCATAGGCCACCGCCTGCACGCCGTTTAGAGTCTGCTTACCGGGCTCCTGGATATAATCCAACGCGGTGCCCCGCTCACGGTGCATCGATTCAATATGAACATTGGCGTTGCGCACCTCGGCTTCGGTCAGCTCGGCCTCGATACCGCCCACCACCTCGATGATATCCGCCATGCTGACGAAATCCACCGTTGCATAATGGCGGATATTGAGGTTAAATACCTGATTTAAGGTCTTAACCGCCAGCTGAGGGCCGCCGAAATTATAGGCGGCGTTGATCTTTTGGTGGCCGTAGCCCTCGATCGGAACCAAGCTATCCCGCAGGACCGAAACGATCTTAATATCATTATGCTCCGCATCGATGGAGATGATCATGATGGAATCGGAAAGGCCATGAAAATTCTCGTTGCGGGCATCGATACCGAAAAGGGCAATATTGGTGATCCCTTCGGGGGTATCCATATGGAAATCGGCATTGATGCCGAGATCCTCCATCGATTGCAAAAGGTCGTTTTGCCGATAGCGGAAATTGCCCGCCAGATCGATCATACCCTTGCAACCAAAGCCCGCGAGGATCATCAGCAACACCGCAGGAACAACATAGACCCGCAGTTTGCCGTTTTGCATAAAGAAATTATTCAGCCATGAAAATATTCTTTTCATTTCCTTTGATTTCACTTCCTAATTATTTTTCCTTTGAAAGTATATACCAAACGTGCGAAAAAAGAAAGGGCTTTTGCGAAATTTTTAGATTTTCATCGAAAGGCCGATGCGGCTCTTTTTGAGATCCACCGAGATCACTTTTACTTTAACAATATCCCCCACCTTCAAAACCTCGCCGGGATGGCGGATATAGCGGTCGCAGATCTGGGAAATATGGACCAGCCCGTCTTCATGGACACCGATATCCACAAACGCGCCGAAATCGATGACATTGCGCACCGTTCCCTGCAGGATCATCCCTTCCCGCAGGTCTTCCAGTTTCAAAACGTCGGTCTTGAGGATGGGGCGGGGCAGTTCGTCCCGCGGGTCGCGGCCGGGCTTTTGCAAAAAGGCGGCAATATCCTGCAAGGTGGGCAGGCCGACCCCCAATTCATCGGCAAGTTTCTTGCCGCTTTCCCCTTCGGTGAATTTGGCGATGCCGCTCACCGCGCCGCTCCGCAGATCTTCGGCGGTATAGCCGCATTTTTTCAAAAAGAGGCGGGCGGCAGGGTAACTTTCGGGATGGACCGCGGTATTATCCAGCGGCTCTTCCCCGCCCGAGACCCGCAAAAAGCCCGCGCACTGCTCATAGGCCTTGGGGCCCAGCTTGGGCACCTTCAGAAGTTGCTTGCGGGTGCGGAAAGCGCCCTCCTTTTCCCGATAAGCAACAATATTTTTGGCAATGGATTGATTGATGCCCGCCACCTGAGCCAGCAGGGGTGCGCTGGCGGTATTGAGCTCCACGCCCACCGAGTTGACGCAATCTTCAACAACCCCGCCCAGCGCCTCGCCCAATCTTGCCTTGGGCATATCATGCTGATATTGGCCGACACCGATGGATTTGGGATCGATCTTGACCAGCTCGGCCAAGGGATCCTGCAATCTTCGGGCGATGGAAACGGCCGAACGCAGGGAAACATCAAATTGGGGAAATTCCTCCGCCGCCAATTTGGAGGCGGAATAGACCGAAGCACCCGCTTCGTTGACAATAACATAATGAACCGGGGTATCCAGTTCCCGAATCAACTCGGCCGCAAACTGCTCCGACTCCCGCGAGGCGGTGCCGTTGCCGATGCTGATGAGGGTAACTCCATGTTTTTTGATCAAAGCCTTCAGCTTGACTTTGGCTTCTTCTACTTTATTCTGCGGGGGCGTGGGATAGACAACGGTGGTATCCAGCACCTTGCCCGTT
Source organism: Clostridia bacterium (assembly GCA_017442025.1). Taxonomy (GTDB): domain Bacteria; phylum Bacillota; class Clostridia; order Oscillospirales; family QAKW01; genus QAKW01. Next base: position 7,781 of record JAFSBD010000002.1, on the reverse strand, counting down.
TCGTCCACAACCGCGATCTTGCAACCGGTACGGTAGGCAGGATCCAGCCCCAAGGTAACCATCCCTTTGATGGGCGGCTGCATCAGCAGATGGCGCAGATTGACCGAGAATACGCCCATCGCCTGCTCCTGCGCCCGCTCGCTCATGGTATTGCGGATCTCCCGCTCCATGGAGGGATCGATCAGGCGGCTGAAGGCATCTTCGGCGGCAAGGCGCACCTGCTCGGCACTCTTGGTATCGTTTTTAACATAGGCCTTCTCCAGAATGCGGATAGCGGCGGATTCTTCCACCTTCACCTTGACCCGCAAAACCTCTTCCGCCTCGCCCCGATTGAGGGCCAAAACCCGATGGCCGGGGATCTTACGCACCAGCTCTTCAAATTCATAATACATGGCAAAGACGCCCCGCTCATCCTTGGAATCGGGGATCTGCTCGCCGCTGACCTTCGCCTCTTTGAGATAAAAGGCGCGCAAAAGGCGGCGCATTTCGGCATCATCGGAGATGGTCTCGGCGATAATATCCCGCGCACCCTGCAGGGCATCCTCGGCGGTGGGCACTTCGGCCTCTTCATTTACATAGTTTGAGGCCTCAGCCAAGGGGTCCAGCGCGACATCCTGCTCCAAAATGGCCAGCGCCAAAGGCTCCAACCCCCGCGCCCGCGCCTTGCTTGCGCGGGTCTGCTTCTTTTGCTTATAGGGGCGGTATAGATCCTCCACCTCCGCCAAAGTCGCGGCGGCATTCAATGCGGCCTGCAGTTCTTCCGTCAGCTTACCCTGGGCCTCGATGGCGGCCGCCACCTCTTCCTTCCGCTTGGCCAGATTGCGCAGGTAAGTCAGCCGATCGGAAAGGGCGCGCAGCACCTGATCGTCCAGCCCGCCGGTGGCTTCCTTGCGGTAGCGGGCGATAAAGGGGATGGTATTGCCATCGTCCATCAACGCCACCGCGGCGGCGACCTGGGTTTCTTTAATATTCAGTTCCTTGGCAAGAATCTTATTAATATCCATGATGTTCTCCCATTGAAATGCCGAACGGCCATAGCCGTTCGGCATTGATTATGCATGATAAAGTTTTTTCGTCTGATAGCGGGGCTCGCAGGTGAGGTTGACCCCCAACTTGCGGAAGGTCTGCTCGTCCACCCGGGAAAGGATCACCGAGGAATGGGCCTCCACGCCCTTGAGCTTGCCCACCTGCTCCAACGCCAGCTTGGCGCGGGGGTCGGTGGCGGCGCAGATGGAGAGCGCGATCAACACCTCATCGGTATGGAGGCGGGGGTTATGGTTGCCCAAAACGCCGGTCTTCATCCGCTGGATGGGCTCGATGATGGTGGGGGAAAGGAGCTGCACCTCATCGGGAATATCCCCCAATACCTTCAAAACGTTGAGCAGCATCGAAGAGGATGCGCCCAAAAGAGAGGAGGTCTTGCCGGTGATGATCCGCCCATCGGCCAACTGAATGGCGGTAGCGGGCGCGCCGGTCGCTTCGGCTTTGGCCACCGCGGCGGCGGCCACCGGCCGATCGGCAACGGTGATCTGCATCTGATTCATCAGCAATTCGATCTTGCTGACCTCGCTTTGCTCACTATTGCCTTGGCGGACTGCGCAGAGCGCCGCGTAATAACGGCGGATGATCTCCTGATTGGCGGCGGCGCGGACAGCCTCATCATCGCAAATAGCACAGCCGGCCATATTCACACCCATATCGGTTGGGCTCTTATAAGGGGATTGACCCATGATCCGCTCCATCATGGCGTTGACAACCGGGAAGATCTCAATATCCCGATTATAGTTGATGGCGGTCTCGCCATAGGTCTCCAGATGGAAAGGATCGATCATATTCACATCGTCCAGATCCGCGGTGGCCGCCTCATAGGCCGCATTCACCGGATGCTTCAAGGGAAGGTTCCAGATGGGGAAGGTTTCAAACTTGGCATAGCCCGCCTTGATGCCCCGCTTTTGCTCATGGTAAAGCTGGGAAAGGCAGGTGGCCATCTTGCCGCTGCCCGGGCCGGGGCCGGTAACAACGATCAATTTGCGGGTCGTTTCAATAAAATCATTTTTTCCAAACCCTTCGTCGCTGACGATCAAGGGAACATTGGAAGGGTAATCGGGAATGTTATAATGGCGATAGACCTTGATGCCCAGATTGATCAGCCGCTTTTCAAAGGCAACGGCCAGGGGCTGGCCTGTCCAGCGGGTGATAACAACGCTACCGACATAAAGGCCGATCCCCCGAAAGGCATCAATCAGCCGCAAAGTATCCAGATCATAGGTGATTCCCAGATCGCCGCGGCGCTTATTCTTCTCGATGGCGTTGGCATCGATGGCGATAACGATCTCCGCATCATCCTTGAGGTTGAGCAGCATCTTGACTTTAGAATCGGGCTCGAAACCGGGGAGCACACGGGAAGCGTGATAATCATCAAACAGCTTTCCGCCGAACTCCATATAAAGCTTATCGCCGAACATGGCGATGCGATCGCGGATGTTTTGCGACTGCAACCGAACATATTCAGCATTATCAAAACCTAACTTTGCCATGATGCAACCCTCCTTCAAACAATTTAATATTATACCTAAAATCCCCCCATCTTTCAAGTGCATTTTTTAAAAATTTGCGCCTTGTGCTATCATTTTTTTATGGTATAATAAAAAAAGGAGATGAAAATTATGAAAATCGCTGTTGTTACCGGCGCATCCAGCGGGATCGGCCGGGAATTTGCATATCAACTCACTGCCCGAGAAAGCTTCGACGAGCTTTGGGTCATCGCCCGCCGCAAGGAGCGGCTGGAGGAATTAAAAGAGGCTCTGCCCTGCAAGGTGCGGGTGATCGCCATGGACCTCACCGATGAAGAGGCCCTTGAGGCCTATAGCGCCCTTTTGGAGGCAGAGAAACCGCAGGTATCTTTGCTGATCAATGCGGGCGGATTCGGCAAATTCGGGCGGTACGACCAGATCCCCCTGCAGGACTGCATGGATATGATCGACCTCAACTGCAAGGCGCTGGTCGCCATGACCCAGCGCACCCTCCCCTATATCCCCAATGGCGGGCGGATCTTGCAGGTGGATTCCCTTTCGGCCTTCCAGCCGGTGCCCTACCTCAATGTTTATGCCGCCACCAAGGCCTTTGTTCTCAGCTATTCCCGCGCCCTCAAGGCGGAGCTGAAGGATCGGGGCATTCAGGTGCTGGCCTTCTGCCCCGGCTGGGTGAAGACCGAGTTTTTTAACCACGCCTATCAGACCAGCGAAGATGCGGTTACCTATTATAATAAAGTTTTTACCGCCGAAGAGGTAGTCAAGGATGCCTTAAAGGCACTCAAAAAGGGCAAGGACGTTTGCGTGCCGAGCTGGCAGAATAAACTGCAGGTGCTGGGGGTCAAGCTCCTCCCCACCAAATTGGTCATCAAGGTCTGGATGAAGCAACAAAAACATCAATCTTAAAAAAAGAGGAACCGAGAGGTTCCTCTTTTTTTACCAATAATATTCGCTGTAGGCGGGCTTCATGGAGTCGCCGCACCAGCGGAACTGCTCCATCACCGCAGGCTTGATCATAAAATCGGCATTCCCTGCAGGGAACTTGATGATCTTATAGGCTTCGGCATATTCCGAACTGCCCCGATAATATTTGCCGCGAAAAGAGGTGATCAGCTTCTTTTCGGCGATCAATCCGTCGCCATGGGCGGTGGGCTGGTTAAAGCATCCCAGGCTTCTCTCCAGAGTGGGCATCGCCTCATCGATGCTGATGGAAAAATCCGGCTGCATATACTGCACCGATTGGGTGATCCCCGCCTCGAAGGCATAGATCTCCTTTACACCCGCCTTATGCACGCAGGCAAGGCTCAATGCCTGATAGGAATCCTTGGCGATCATCCGATGCTCCTGGTGGGCATCTCTCGGCCAATGGATAAAGGCCACATCCGGCTTGAAATCCAAGATCACCTTCTCGATCTCTAAAATGGAATCATGGCCGCTCTTATAAAGCGAACCCGCCCGATCTCCCAAAACGATCTTTTTGGCGCCCAGAATAGCGGCCGCTTCTTGCTCCTCCGCCTCCCAGCGCGCGATCTCCTCGGCGGTGGCATCGGCTTTATGCCAAAGGCCCGAAGGAACTAAAAATAAAAGCTCCCAGCCCTGCTTATGGAGAAAATAGGCCATTCCGCCTGCGTCGAATTCGCAATCGTCGTTATGCGCTCCGATGAAAATTGCTTTACTCATTGGTTCTCGCCTCCTTTTTTGCCATCATAGCAAGGCCGGCCAAAAATGTCAATCAATTATCTGCTTTTTTCAAAATAAAAATCGCAGTTTTCAAAAAACTGCGATTTTTTGATTCTTAATCTTCAATTTTAAAGATCTTTTTGATCTCCTCGTCAATGACCTCGGGGGCATTTTCCAGAATCTCTGGATGCTTCATATAATCCTGGAAACGGCGGAAGGCCAGGGCGAAATAACTGCCGCTGGCAATACGCTCATCCATAACCAGCCCCAAGGGCATACACTTTTCATGGATAATCTCCCCGCCCTTGCGCTTGGGCACTTCCCGATTGACGCCCATCGCCATGGCGATGGAGGTGGTGCCGAAATCATAAACATGATGGTAGATGGCATTAGTGCGGATGCTGGCCAGATCGGTAATGACCAGCGAGATATGGAAGGGACTCATATCGATAATGGACTTGGGGAGCATTCCATGCTTATCCATCCACCGCAAGACCTTCACGCCGCAACGCAGCAGGCCGGGAATGGAAAGGAGGATGCTGATGATCTTTTCGGTCCCGTTATCAGGGTTTTCCTTGCGGTTTTCTTCGATATACTCGGTCAACCGCTCCTGCACCTTGAAAACATTATCGGTGGGCTGAAAATAGATCTTGCTCATGGTGCCGCCTTCGGTTACGTTACCGCCCTGGAGCACCACCATCCCCACCGCCAGTTCGTTGCGGGCGTAGATATTGCTGTTGACAACGAAATGGTTGAGCTTGGGAAATTCATCCAAAACCCGAATATAGGCCGCAAGCAACACCGCCAGGCGGGAGATCTTCATTCCTTCATCCCGCTTGCGATGGACATAATCCGCCACCGGATCGACAGGGATATCGATGGTGATCATGTTCATAGAGTCCACGCGCTTATCCATAACGTGCGCCGCTACGGTATACATGGGATCGGTGATCTTCAGCCGGATTCCGTCTTTTCTTTTCATAAAAATTACCTCAAAAATTTTTAATGCTCTTATATTATACACCATTTTAGCGCTTTAGGCAAGGAAAATGTCGAAAAAGGTAAAAACTGCCCTCTGCCCACCTTGATTTTCAGGGAAGTTTTTACTATAATATGTTTATTCTTTTATGCGAGGTTTTTATGGATCATTTAAGAAAAACGCTACTGCCTATCCTGGCGGCCTTTATCTGGGGGACCGCCTTTGTTGCCCAAAGCGTGGGGGCGGATTATATGCCCCCCTTCGCCTTCAATACCGTTCGGTCCTGCATCGCCACCCTTGCCCTTTTGGCGGTGGTCTGGCTTTTTGCCAAGCTGCGCAAGGAGCCCTTTCTGCCCCCAAAGGAGCAACGCCGCGATCTGCTGATCGGCGGCATCTGCTGCGGAGCGATGCTGGCGATTGCGTCCGCGCTCCAGCAGGCGGGCCTGGGGGATACCGACCCCGGCAAGGCAGGGTTCATCACCGCCCTTTATATTGTTTTGGTGCCGATTGCGGGCCTTTTTTTGAAAAAACGCGCCCCGCTCACCGTTTGGATCGCGGTGGTGATCGCGACCGCCGGGCTGTACTTTTTATGTATTGACCCCACTCAGGCTTTTTATATTGAGCCCAGCGACCTGCTGATCATCGGTTGCGCCGTCTGCTTTACCGGCCATATCCTGGTGATCGACCATTTCACCCAAAAGGTGGATGGAGTGCGCCTTTCCTGCATGCAGTTTTTTGTTACCGCTGTCATTTCGGGAATTCTCATGCTTTTCTTTGAGCAGCCCGATTGGAGCGTTCTTCCCCAATGCACCATCCCTCTGCTCTATACCGGCGTTCTTTCCAGCGGCGTTGCCTATACCCTGCAGATCATCGCCCAAAAGGGTGCCAACCCCACCGTTGTTACTCTGCTTTTGAGTTTGGAATCGGCCTTTGCGGTTTTGGCGGGGGTGGTGATGGGGGATCGGCTTTCAGCTTGGGAATGGCTGGGTTGCGGCCTGATGCTGATTGCCGTTATCTGCGCTCAACTGCCGCCCCTTGACAAAATCAAGAAAAAGGTGTAGAATTACACTTAGAGATTTCTTCATATTTATATACAGAGGTGATTTGAATGACGCGAGAGTCCTTTATCGCCCTTTGCGACCGCAAGGAAAAGCTGGTGCGCAACGAGCTGGGCTATAGCCAGGAAAAAATGTCTTCCCTGCTCGGCGTATCCAAAAAGACCTTAGTTGAAATTGAAAAATGGCGCTCTTCCTTGGGCTGGCAGGGGGCTTGCACCCTATGCACCCTCTTTCAGAACACCCGCGAGATCACTCTCACCTTCGGGACAGACATTCCTGCTCTCCTGCAGGCGATGACCGAGGATGCGGCCTTCCTGCCGCCGGTGGACTCTCCCCATGCCCAATGGATCCTCATCTTGGATTTAGGGGAGAATAAGATCGAGCAGAATACCGCCAGCCAACTTTATCGGTTGCGCAGGGGCGGTGAAACGATCGCGGCTGCTTTCGAACTGGCCGAGCTGAGAAAGAGGTGCGGGATTTGATGAACAAACTGAACTATATTTTTAAAAGCATTTTAAAGATCAATACCAAAGAGGTGGACCATCGGCTGGATCAGGTGATCCGCGCCACCGGCAAAAATAAGTTTGCCATCCTCTTTGATATGATGGTCTGCGGCTTTCGCCATGGCGGGGGCTATAATGATTATGCCATCTTCGGGATGTATGATATGACCGAAGAGCAGCGGGCGCAGATCCTCACCCGCGGCAGAAACCAAGCCTATATCGATGGGCTCAATGCCCCCGAGGATCGCCATTATTTCGAAAATAAATCGGAATTTATGGAGCTCTTTGCTAAGGAGAGCGGGCGGGAATATTTAGATCTGACCAACGCCACCTTCGATGATTTTGAGGCCTTTTTCCAAAAGCACGGCCAAATGATCGCCAAGCCCGAGGCAGGGCTTTGGGGCCGGGATGTGGAAAAGCTGGACCCTGCCGAGGAGGATAGCGCGGTGGCGCTCTATAATCGGCTCAAGACCGGCGGACAAACCCTGATCGAAGAGGTGCTGGAGCAGCACGTTGCGGTGGATGCCCTTTATGCAGGTTCGGTCAATACTGTTCGGTTGGTAACCATGACCGATGATAACGGAAAACCCCACCTGCTCTTTGCCGCCATGCGGCTGGGGCGCGGCGGATCGGTGATCGATAATTTCCATTCCGGCGGACTGATCGTTCCCATCGACCTGAAAAAAGGTTGCCTTATGGGCATTGCGGCCAATCAGGACGGGGAATCCTTTGAGATCCATCCCGATTCAGGGATCAAATTCGATGGCTACTTCCTCCCCTATTGGAAAGAATGCCTGGTGATGACCTCCAAGGCCACCCAAAAGGTACCGGGCATCCGCTATGTCGGCTGGGATATTGCCATCACGCCCAAGGGGCCTGTTTTGGTCGCAGGGACACCGACCCCAGGCCATGAAATTTATCAACTCGTTGCTCAGAACCCGGAGAAAAAAGGAATGCTCCCCCTCGTTGAAAAGGCCGTTCCTTTGGCTTCTCTCGGTAAAAAATAAATAATGATTAGGAAAAGGACTTT
>JAFSBD010000024.1 GCA_017442025.1 Clostridia bacterium | reverse complement strand
GGCGGAACACCGCTGGTGGATAGCTGCTATAATGTGGGCCAGGTGGTTGCCGCCTCGGGCCATGCCCATAGCTTGATGGGCAGTGCAGGCAATGCAGGCAAGGTTTATAACTCCATCGGCGCAGGCACTATTTCTGCCGAGAGCGGCTCCATGATCTATTCCAAAGCCGATATCTTTGCCGATACCGCCAGAATGCCCCTTTATAATACCTATGCGGTGGGGTTGCCGGTGGCGTTATACGATGGCGATCCTTCGGAATATGAGGCCAATCCCCTTACAATCAACGGCCATCTTTATACTGCCGCCGCGCTGGAGGAAAATTATCGCAACGATGATCTGCTGGAAGTGGCGGCCAAGATCAACAGCAACCTTGCCGATAGCGGCAAGGGCTTTGACCCTGTTTATTATACCCTGGATGCGCAGGGGAATCTGAAATTCGGCTCTGCTACCGATCGGGCGGTTACCGTTCAGGTGAAGCTCCCGCAACTCAAGAACCCCCTGACTTATTATGCGGTTACCGGGGATGCGATCGTTGTTGACGAAGCGGAAGGAATGGTCTGCGTTACCGAAGGGGTGCAGGTGGAAGGCAATGTTATCACCGCCGGCGCGCAGGATGTTTTGGTAACCTTTGCCTATTCCGAAAGTCAATTGTTTGAGGCGGCGAAGGAACGGCTGCAAACGATGATCGGCTATTATCAGCAACGCGATCCCGCACTTTTTGCCGATTGGTCTGTTCAGCAAAACTGGCTGGAGCAGGCGCAGGCGGCACTGACCAAAGAGGATCTTTCTCTTGCGGAGATCGAAGCGATCTTAGAAGCTGAAACATTATTGGATAAATCTGCGGCAGAAGGAACCGATGCGGCCGATCCTTCGATTTCGAAATATTTGATCTATCAGAATACCGGCGTGAAGGATTTCACAATCGGCAGTAAGGCAGACTGGCTGTTCGCCGTTGCCCAAAGCGATGCGGTTGCCCTGGAAGAGGATGCAGCGGACTTCACGGGTGTTACTTTGCACTTGATCGCCGATATTGATATGAATCATGAAAATATGCTTCCCCTTTGCAACGGCGGTGTATTTAACGGAAACCTGGACGGTCATTATTATGCCTTTAAGAATATCAACATTGCAATGGAGAACCCCCGCGGCGCGGTCGGCCTGATCGGCGAGCAGGGGGAAAACCGTTGGATCCGCAATCTGGGCGTAGAGAGCGGTATGGTTGCGGTTACCGGCGCGACCATCGGCAAAGACGGTATGCCGACCGAGAATGTTGCCGGCGGTATCCTGGGCATCGCCCAAGGCGGTGCGGACGGTTATATTCGCAACTGCTGGAACGGGGCAGAGGTTCATGCGGAAAATACCAAATTGGTGGGCGGCATTATCGGCAAAGCAATTGCCTTGCAGATCATGGACGGCTGCTATAACTTGGGCAAAACCGACCGCGCCGGCCTGATTGGGCTTGCCACTTTGGAAACAAAAATATATAATTCCTTTAATGCAGGGAATGCTGCTCGCAGTGAAGCAAGTGCCTGGGGCGTTATCTTCCCGCTCGAGATCTTAACCACAGATAAAACCGAAGCGTTTCCTTTTGTTAATACTTATGGGGTTGGTTGGATCTTTGATTTTGTCGGCGGCGATATACAGATTGGTCTTCCCGGTTCCGCCACATTGCAGGATCATCTCAACCGAAATGAAATCATTTTGAGATATAAGGTGGATTCTGCCAAGAAGGCCGCCTATCAGATCAATCAAAATTATGTGGATACCGGGCTGGGTGAGCGTGTTTGGTTCACCACCGATGAAAACGGCTATGTGCGGTTTGGAACAGAAGCCGAGCAGGTGCGCAAGGTGGTCTTGCAATCCCCCGGTTATGATGATGAAGAGGTCTATGCCGCCGCAGGGAAGACCGTAAATCTGCGGTTCGAGCTGGATAGCAACTATTTTGCTTTGGTAGGGGATTATGAGTCTACCACTCTCGAGGGCAATCAACTCACCTTGGGCAACGAGGATTCGGTTGTTCGGGTGGGCGTGGCCGCCTATATGGGCGATGCCAACGGCAACGGGAAGATTGAGCTTCATGATGCCATTACCATTCTGCGCCATATTGTGGATGACGCAGTGGATTGCGATATTGTGGCAGGAGATGTCAACTATAACGCCGAGATGGATGCCAATGATGCGGTGCTGGTTGTGCGCGGCTGGCTGAATGATCCCGAATGCACCTTCAAGCCCCAAAAGCCCGAAATCTCCGAAGACTGGATCAAGGTCGTTTCCTATAATGTTAAGGCACTGAGCTATATCCATGGCAGTACCGCAGAAGGCGATAGCTTTGAGGCGGTGGCGGATGTGCTCAAGGCGGTGGACGCCGATATCATCGGCCTGCAGGAGATGGATCTTTATGCACCCGAGACCGGCTATAAGAATCAGGCCAAGGAATTGGCGAAGGCTCTGGAAGCGGCAACCGGATGCACCTACTATTACCATACCGCAACGACCGGCGCCAAGAATAACACCTATGGCCATGCCATTATCAGCAAATATCCCATCCTTTCCAGCGAGGTTATCTACTTCAAGGATGCGCCGGGCGAGATCGATGGGGATGAGCCCCGCGCCTATTCCCGCCATGTTTTGGATGTAAACGGCAAAGAGGTCATCTATTATAACTCCCATCTGGCTCAAAGGGGAATTCAGCAGCTTGCTTATATGATGGAATCCTCCATGGAGGCGGAATATGATGCAGGCAAGTATGTTCTGATGACTGCCGATTTCAATATGTATCCCTGGGATTATATCTCCAGCTATGATGCAGAGAAGTTCACCGTTCTCAACGGTGGTGAGGATACCAGCTGCTTTGTGGAAACAACGACGAATACCCAGCAGCCCATCGATAATATTTTGATCTCGGATAATATTGAATATTATTGGGATGAGGCAAGAGATTGCGGCATTAAGGTGGTGGATTCCACCGCCAGCGACCACTCTTTGATCTATTCTTATATTCGATTGAAATAAACGATGAAGCGGCGATGTTTACAAAAAACATCGCCGCTTTTTGGTTAGGATGCAAATTGAAAAAAACAGATAACCATGTTAAAATAAAGTGGCATTTAAAATGTTGTTTTAATGAGAGGAGAAAAAGAGATGAAAAAGCGCGTTTTCAGCGGATGGCTGGCGGTATTATTGCTGGCTTCCATGCTGGCAGGGATCGCCTTGCCTGCAAGCGCAGAGGAGGCACCTTGGCCGCGGTATAGCCAAAAACCGGAAGGTTATACCGGCAAGGAGTTTGCCATCTCTACCCCCGAGGATTGGACGGCT
>JAFSBD010000291.1 GCA_017442025.1 Clostridia bacterium | reverse complement strand
GTGTCATCGGTAAGCATGGGAAGATTGCCAAGGCAATCCGCTCCATTGTAAAATCTGCGTCCTATAAAATGCCGAAGAAAGTGGTCGTTGAGATCAAATAATCGGAAATTTATCAAACAGCCTTGCATTTTTATCGCAAGGCTGTTGTTTTTTTATAAAAAATAATTTATAATAGATTCAATTCGAAATATAAGGAGTATTCGTTCTTATGGATCTGCTTCAAGCCGGAAAAATTGTTAATACCCATGCCTTGCGCGGCGAGGTCCGCATCTACCCTTATTGCGATGATGCGGAGTTTTTATGCGCAGTCAAGACGCTATATATTGACGGTCAGCCCTATAAAGTAACCGCCGCCCGCCCTCATAAAGGGCAAGCCTTGGTGCACTTGAAGGGCATTGATAAAATTGAGCAGGCAGAGCCTTTAGTCGGTAAGCTTGTTTATTTCCATAAAAAAGATGTGGATTTAGACGACGGCCAATATTTTATCGACGATATCATCGGCATGCAGGTGGAGGATATCGATACCGGGGAGATCTATGGAAAAGTAACCTCTGTATTCCCAACAGGAGCAAACGATGTTTTTGAAATCAAAAATGGAGATCGCACCCTGCTTGTCCCCAAAATCGATAGCGTTGTTTTGGAAATTAATTTAAAGGAAGAGCGGATCCTGATCCGCCCGCTTGAGGGATTATTCGAATGAAATTTTCTGTTATGACCTTATTTCCCGAAATGATCGACCGTGTGCTGAATGAAAGCATCATCGGCAGAGCGCGCAAGAAAGGAATCCTTTCGGTCGAATGCTTTAACATCCGCGATTATACCCAAGATAAGCACCGGCGGGTCGACGATTATCCCTTCGGCGGGGGCGGCGGAATGATCATGCAATGCCAACCCATCTATGATTGTTATCGAGCTTTAACCGAAAAAAACGCTAATAAACCCTATACTGTTTATCTTTCACCCCGCGGAAATGTTCTGACCCAAAAGAAAGCGAAAGAACTCAGCCAACTCCCCCACCTCGCGATCCTTTGCGGTCATTATGAAGGGGTGGATCAACGCATTCTCGACGAAATTGTAGATGAAGAGATCTCCATCGGTGATTATGTTTTAACCGGCGGAGAACTTCCTGCCTGCGTCATGATCGACTGCATTTCAAGAATGCTCCCCGGTGTTTTGGCAGAGGAAAGTTCCTATGAAGAAGAAAGCCATTACAACGGTCTTTTGGAGCATCCTCAATATACCCAACCCCGCGTCTGGAACGGACGGGAAGTCCCTGAACTGCTCACCGAGGGCAACCATCGCCTGATGGAAAAATGGAAGCGGGAACAATCCATCGCCATAACCAAGAAGATGCGCCCCGATCTGATCCGACGCCCCATTCCCGACGATAAGCGCCTGCGCTTCATGAAAGAAGAGGATCGTCCTCTCTATCTGGAAATGGCAACAGCATTTTATAACACCCCGGGCGTATTGCATACCATTCCGCAAGAGCATATCCATAAAACATTTGATAATATCCTGAGCGGAAATCCCTATCTGAATGCCTACATGATTCAATTCGAGAAAAAGGTAGCGGGATATTGCCTTTTGAGCCATACCTGGTCCCAAGAAGGCGGCGGTCTCACCGTTTGGATCGAAGAACTCTATGTCCGCCCTGAATTTCGCGGGCATAAGCTGGCAGATAAGGCCCTGCGGGAGCTCTTCAACCTCTATGAAGATACCGCCTGCCGCTACCGCCTTGAGGTTACAGAAGATAATAGAATCGCCAAAAAGATCTATTATCGCCTTGGGTTTAAGGGCTTGGATTATCAGCAGATGATCAAGGAATAATAGAAAAATACCGATGCAGAC
>JAFSBD010000290.1 GCA_017442025.1 Clostridia bacterium | reverse complement strand
GGCGAGTATTTAAACGATGGGTGAGCAGAAATCCGCCTTTTTAAAACGAGCTTCGGATTATTCTTGTCACCTTATTCTGATCAAACGCTTGAAAGGAGCAAAAGAGCATGAAAAGAAAAGAAATGCTGGCCATGCTGCTTGCCGGCGGGCAAGGCAGCCGACTCTATGTCCTGACGCAGGAAATGGCAAAGCCCGCTGTACCCTTCGGAGGGAAATACCGTATTATTGATTTTCCCCTCTCCAACTGCACCAATTCCGGGATCGATACCGTTGGTGTTTTAACCCAATACCGCCCCTTGGAATTGCATACTTATATCGGCAACGGCCAGCCCTGGGATCTCGACCGTATGCACGGAGGTGTACATATCCTGCCGCCCTATGTTTCGGGCTCGACCGGTGAATGGTATGCAGGCACCGCCAACGCCATCTATCAGAATATCCAATTTATTGAGAAATACGATCCGGAATATGTTCTGATCCTCTCGGGCGACCATGTTTATAAGATGGACTACAGCAAGATGCTGGATTTCCATAAGACCAATGAGGCCGATGCCACCATCGCCACCCTGCAGGTGCCCATCGAAGAGGCCAGCCGCTTCGGCATTGTGAATGCCGACGATAACGATAAGATCTATGAATTTGAAGAGAAGCCCGCCCATCCCAAGAGCGATCGGGCATCCATGGGCATCTATATCTTCAGTTGGGATAAATTGCGCAAATACCTCATCGAGGATGAGCAGAACCCTGAAAGCTCCAAGGATTTCGGCAAAGACATTCTGCCCAAGATGCTCGCCGACGGTCAGCGGATGTTTGCCTATCCCTTTGAAGGCTATTGGAAGGATGTCGGCACCATCGACTCCCTTTGGGAAGCCAATATGGACCTGCTCAACCCCCATATCCCCCTCAATCTTTCCGATCCCTCCTGGCGCATCTATTCCCGCCACGGCCAGAACCTGATGCCCCAATATATCGGCGAGGGTGTGCATATCCGCGAATCCACCGTTACCGAAAACTGCACCCTCATGGGTTGCGATCTTTGGTACAGCGTCCTCTTCTCAGGCGTTTCGGTGGATCAAGGGACCTTGCTGAATTCCGCCGTTATTATGCAGGATGCCAAGATCGGCAAAAACTGCACCATCAAATATGCCATCATTGCCAATGATGCAGTGATCGAGGACGGTGCCATCATCGGCGAAGAACCGGAAAAATACGATGGCGAATGGGGCATCGCCGTTATCGGCTCGGGCGCGGTCGTCCGCGCAGGGCAGGTTGTTCGCCCCAAAGAAATGATCAAGCCCAATACCGTAAAGGAGGCAAAGTAACATGAACGCACTCGGAATTATTTTTTGCGATCGCTACGGCACCCACGCGCCCAAGCATGAGCTGATCCACTCCCGCACCCCTGCCTCCCTGCCCTATGCCGGGCGGTATCGGATCATCGACTTTGCCCTCTCCTCCATGGTCAACGCCGCCATCGATGAGGTCGGCGTACTTTGCAAGGAAAACTACGGCTCGCTCTTTGACCATCTGGGCAACGGCGAGGATTGGGATCTCAACCGCCGCAAGGGCGGTATCAAACTGCTCACTCCTTTGGCCCGTCCCGAATCCCATTCCATCTTTTCCCGCGGGCGGCTGGACGCTCTGCGCTCCATCAAGGGCTATATTGCCGATAATAAATATGAATGGGTGGTGATGGCCTTCGGCGGAACGGTTGCCAATATCGATCTGGAAGCCATGCTGGCCCAGCATATCAAGGACGATGCCTATCTCACCATCGCCTATGCTGAGATCCCCGCCGCGCCCGGCGAGATGAAGCTGGATGTGGCAGAAGATCATACCGTTTCCTCCCTCTCCTATCAGAAAGAGACGACCGACGCGCCCGCTCCCGTTGCCCTGGGCACTGCCATTATGAAAAAAGCCGATCTGGTAGCATTTTTAGAAGAAGCGGATAATAACGACTATACCCATATGAATCGGGAACTGATCCAGAAAAATCTGGATCAGAAAAAGATCTGCGGCTATCTCCATCAGGGATTTGCCCGCATCATCTGCTCGGTAAGCGATTATTTCAACGCCAATATGGAGATGCTGAGCCCTGCCCAGAAGAAAGAGCTCTTCACCCCCGACCGCCCGATCTATACCAAGGTCAAGGATTCCGTTCCCACCCTCTATGATTTCGGCGCGGCGGCAAGCAACTGCCTGATTGCCGACGGTTGCGTCATCAAAGGCATTGTTAAAAACTCCATCCTTTCGCGGAATGTTGTGGTAGAAGAAGGGGCGATCGTTGAAAACTGCATCCTGATGCAAAAAACGGTCGTTTCCAAAAACGCCAAGCTCAACCGCACCATCACCGATAAAAATGTAACAATTCAGGAAGCCACCGAGCTGCGGGGTGCCGAAACGCTCCCCTTTGTTGTCGGGAAAGGCAAGCAGGTATAAGTTATGAAAATTTTATATGCAGCAAGTGAAGCCGCCCCTTTTATCAAAGTGGGCGGATTGGGGGATGTGGCAGGCGCACTACCTAAGGCGCTCTGCCGCGCGGGCGACGATTGCCGCGTCATCCTCCCCTATTACGGATCGATCCCTCAGCACCTGAAGGATCAGTGCCAATATCGCACCCATTTCTATGTCTATAGCGCGGGCGAGAACCGCTATTGCGGCATCTTCGAAGCGAAGATCGACGGTGTTGTCTACTATCTGTTGGATAATGAATTTTATTTCCATCGGGAAAAGACCTATGGCGAAGGGGACGATGCGGAGCGGTTCGCCTTTTTCTCCCGCGCCATCTTAGAGAGCATTCCCCTTTTGGATTTTATCCCCGACGTTCTCCATTGCAACGATTGGCATACCGCAATGGTGCCCGTTTTGCTGGATACCCAATTCCGCTGGCGGTGGGAGTTTAAGAACATCCGCTCGGTCTTTACCATCCATAACATTGAGTTCCAGGGTCAGTTTGATCCCTATATCCTGGGCGGTGTTTTCGGGATGGGCAACGAGCATCTCCCCTTGATGACCTATGGCGGTTGCCTCAACCTGATGAAGGGTGCCATCGAATGCGCCGCGCGGGTAACCACCGTTTCGGAGCGTTATGCCCAAGAGATCATGGATCCTCCCAAGTCCTGCGGGCTGGAGGGCATCCTGCGGCCGCGCTCCTTTAAGGTGAGCGGTATTCTCAACGGCATCGATACCGATCTTTTTGATCCCAAGACCGATAAACGGATCGCCCAAAATTACGATGAAAATTCTCTGTCCCTGAAGGTGGAGAATAAAGCCGCCCTCCAAAGGGAGCTGGGCCTGCCTGTTACCGACGAAGTTCCCCTCTTCGGCATGGTTACCCGCCTGACCCACCAGAAAGGCATGGAGCTGATGCAGGCCAAGCTGGATTGGCTGCTGGAGCAGGATGTTCAGGTGGTTGTTTTGGGCACGGGCGATGCTTATTATGAGGATTATCTCAAAGGTGCCGCCGCGCGGCATCCCGAGAATTTCCGCCTCATTCTGGCCTTCGACGGGGCGCTGGCCCAGCGGATCTATGCGGGTTGCGATATCTTCCTGATGCCCAGCAAGTTTGAACCCTGCGGGCTGGCTCAGATGATCGCCATGCGCTACGGCACTCTGCCGCTGGTTCATGTTACCGGGGGCTTAGCCGATACCGTTCCCGCCTATAACTACGGTGAAAAGAGCGGGCGGGGCATCACCTTCCACACCCAGCATCCCGAAGATTTTTCCCACGCGCTGTGGCGCGCCATTGAACTGTTCCAAAACAAGGAGCACTTCCT
>JAFSBD010000289.1 GCA_017442025.1 Clostridia bacterium | reverse complement strand
TCACCATATCCTCCACCGAATAGCCGGGGGTTACCAGGGCGATGGGGGTTACCGACACCCGCTTATTGATAATGGGCACTCCATAGGTGCGGGCGATCTCCTCGCCGGTCTGCACCAGGTTGCCCGCCAGGCGGGTGATCTTTTCATAAATACGATCGCAAAAGGCATCCACATCCCGATCCACGCAATCCAGCAGGGAGATCCCCATGGTGATGGTGCGGATATCCAGATGCTCCTCATCGATCATTTTGATGGTTTCAATAATTTCACTTCTTCTCAGCATCGGCCCACCTCATCAGATCCGATGCATGGAATCAAAGACATCCTCATGCATAACATGGACGATCAGCCCCATCTCGGCACCCGCCTCTTCCAGCTCTTTAGCGATGGTGGCGAAATCCTTTTCGCTCCCCTTGAGCTCCACCCACATGATCATGGTAAAGGTATCATGGAGCACCTTCTGGGTAATATCGTTGATATTCACATTATTATCGGCGCAGATATTAGAGATGCGGGCGATGATGCCCACCTTATCTCTGCCGATAACGGAAATAACTGCTTTCATTGAACGTTCCTCCGAAAATTTAATACTAATATTTTACCATGTTTCTTGTAAATTGCAATCTTTTGTTGAAAAAAACGGCAAATATGATAAAATAGAAATAAGAATTAAAAAAGGAGCGCATTATGAGATCGGTTACATTACGCGCCTATGCAAAAATCAATCTGAGCCTGGACGTTACCGGCAAGCGGGAGGATGGCTATCATCTGCTCCGCTCGGTTTTTCAGGGCATCTCCCTCTATGATGATGTGCAGGTTATAAGGGATAACGGCACCCCCGGAATCACTATCACCTGCAATCTCTCCTATATTCCCACCGATGAGCGCAATATCGTCCATAAAGTGGCCACCGCCTTTTTCCGCGCCGCCGAAATAGCGGATTATTCGGTGGCCATCGACCTGAACAAGACCATCCCCTCGGGAGCAGGGCTGGGCGGCGGGAGTGCCGACGGTGCGGCGGTTTTTTCCGCCCTCTGCCGCCTTTATGAAGTCCCCTTCACCACCGAACAGGCCACCGCCATCCTAACTCCGTTGGGCGCGGACATTCCCTTCTTTCTCCATAGCGGCACCATGCTGGCCGAAGGGATCGGCGAGATTCTCTCCCCCCTGCCGCCTCTGAAGGATTGCTATATCGTCATCGCCAAGCCCAAGGCGGGAGCCAATACCAAGCAGATCTATGAGACGCTGGCCCAAGTGGGCATCCCCGCCCATCCCGATACCGAAAATGTCATTAAGGCGCTGGAAACGGGGGATCTTGCCCTGCTGGGGCGGTCCACCGGAAATGTTTTGGAATATGCTACCATTCCCCTATGCCCGCCGGTGCAAACGCTCAAGGATGCCTTTAAGGCCGAGCAGGCTTTGGTTACCCTGATGAGCGGAAGCGGGAGCAGCGTTTTCGGCATCTTCGAGACCGAAAAGGCCGCCCGCAAGGCCATGCGCACCCTCCAAAAAGAGACCCGCACCCTCTTTCTGACCCGCCCCGTCTGCCGCCCCATGAAAACCAACTAAAAAAACGGCAATCTTTCGATTGCCGTTTTTTTATTATTTCTGATGGCAGCTATTGCCCATCGGGCAGGCTCCGCACGCTCCCCCGCAGGAGCAGGAGCTTTTGCCCTTTTTCTTTTTCAAAATTTCACCAACGATCACCGCGACCACCGCCGCAATGATCAACGTTAAAATGATAACCGAAGGCCAGTTCATCTTTTCTTTCCTTCCTTATAGGGATTCGGGCGCACCAACAGATAGATCAGCATCAGCAGAATCAACGCGGCAACAACGGTTCCAATAACATTCCCGCCGCCGATGAACCAGGAGCCCAGCTGATAAACGATCAGCGAGATGGCATAAGCAAAGGCGCACATATAGGCGATCGTACCTGCCGACCACTTCCAATTGTTCATCTCCCGCTTGATGGCACCCATCGCCGCAAAGCAGGGGGCGCAAAGGAGATTAAAGATCAAGAAGGACATTCCCGCCAAGCCGCTGCCGCCCCAAAGATGGGCGATAAATTGCTCGGCATCCAGTCCATGCTCCGCGCCCAGCGTACCGAATACGCCAACCACCTCTTCCTTGGCAACCAGCCCCAGAATGGTGGCAACCGCGGCCTCCCATTGGCCAAAGCCCAAAGGCGCAAAGATTACCGCGATGGCTTTACCGAGAACCTGCAGGATGGAAGCCTCGCTCCCCTCACCGATATAATGGAAGCCACCCTGGAAGGTCAGGCTGTTTAAGATCCAGATCACTACGCTGGCCGCCAAAATAACGGTTCCTGCGCGTTTGATGAAGCCCCAGCCC
>JAFSBD010000288.1 GCA_017442025.1 Clostridia bacterium | reverse complement strand
CACCAGTTCCTAAAAACCATCGACGCCGTCGATAAAGCATGTAATTCTCGGTACGACATCCTCCCGATAGGTCAGGGTGGATAAATCATATTGCTCGCCCGCCGGAGCAACTCAGAAAACTTCTTTCGGTTTTTCTTCTTCCTCGGGCAGTTGTTCCTTCGGTTCCTCTTCGATGGGTTGCTCTTCGATTTTCTCTTCGGGCAGATCCGGCAACGCCTCTGCCTCCTCTTCAATCGGCTCCATTTCTTCCTCGGCATCCGCCGTTTTTTCCGCCACTTGCGCCGATGGCTTCAAAATATCCCATGTTTCCGATTCTGTATCTGCTTTAGCGCATCCGACCTGAGCCAGCATCATCAGGCAAACTGCAAATAATATACCGCTCTTTTTCATAAAATCTCTCCTTTTCGCAGTATTGTCCTACCAATTAAACGATTCAAACATCCCAAAAGTTGCATTTCTCCTTAAAAAAACGCAAAGCGCAGGAGCCCACAATTTCTTGCGGTCTTCTGCGCACCATATCAATTTATTCATCTATAAAGAAAAACACCAAAAGGATACATAAAAACCGCTCAATTGTTTGCTTTTTAATAAACCATGGGATTCTCCTCCGAAAGATATTTTCCTCTCTGTTTTCAGTATATTATATTTACCCTTGAATGTCAATTTGCAAAAAGAAAAAAGCGTTCCGCATCGGAACGCTTTTGATTCTCTTAAAGAATGGGGATGCCTGCTTCTTTGCAGATCGAGAGGGTCTTTTCATCCCAGATGGAGGATTGCACCTCGCCGATATGGGCGCTGCCCAAAAGGAGCATGCAAAGGCGGCTCTGGCCGATGCCGCCGCCGATGGTGAGGGGCAGTTCCCCCGCCAAAAGGGCTTTATGGAAGGGCAGTTCCCGCCGATCCTCGCAACCGGCGATCTTCAACTGCTTGGCCAGGCTCTCGGGGCTGACCCGAATGCCCATAGAAGAAAGCTCGAAGGCCTGCTGCAGGGTCTCGTTCCAGAAAAGAATATCACCGTTGAGAGCCCAATCGTCGTAGTCCGGCGCGCGGCCGTCGTGGGGCTTACCGGAGCGGAGCTTGCCGCCGATCTCCATCAGCAAAACGGTCTTATATTCCTTGACGATCGCATTCTCCCGCTCCTTGGCTGAAAGGTCGGGGTAGCGATCCTCCAGCTCCTGGGTGGTGATGCAATAGACCTCGCGGCAGAGGGCGGGGCGCACCTGAAGCTGGGGGAACATCACCCGCAGGGTCTGATCGGTATCGCAGATGGCATTCACGATCTTTTGGACAACTTCGATCAGATACTCTTTGGTGCGCTCCTCTTCGGTGATGATCTTTTCCCAATCCCATTGGTCCACATAGATGGAATGAAGGTTATCCAGTTCCTCATCCCGCCGAATGGCGTTCATATCGGCATAAAGGCCGGTATCGGTGCTGAACCCATAGTCCCGCAAGGCCTGCCGCTTCCATTTAGCGAGGGAATGCACCACCTCGGCATAGCTGCCGGTATCCTTCAGATCGAAGGCAACGGGGCGTTCCACGCCGTTTAAGTTATCATTCAGCCCCGAATCGGAGGGGACAAAAAGCGGCGAGGATACCCGACGCAGGTTCAATGCGCCGCAGAGCATATCCTCAAACAACCGCTTGATCAGGCCGATGGCCTTTTGGGTATCATAAAGGGAGAGCGCCGGCCGATAGCCGGCAGGAATCATTACTTTGCTCATTTTACTGCCTTTCTCTTCTTAAAATTGCATGGGGCGGAAGCTCCGCCTCCAGCCGCACCGCCATTTCCGCATGGGGCGCCGAATCGATTGGCGCACCGCTCTGATCAAACATCTGCTCGATCTTGATCTCATAGGGCAGGCGGTCGGGAGATAAGACCCTCAGGGTCTCCCCCACTTGAAATTTATTTTTTTGGATGATCCAGCCGGGATTCTCGGATGCCACCGCCACAACGTCGGTCTTGCGGATATACCCGCCGTTATCGGGATTTTGGGCTTCCCCGCCGGGCGCGCCGAATAAAAAGCCGGTGGTATAATCCCGATGGGATACCGCCCGCAGCTCCTCCAATAGCGCAGGATCAAAGGGCTTGCCCTCCCGCAGGTCGGTAAGGGCCCGCCGATAGGCCTGCGTTACGCAGGCAACATAATAAAAGCTCTTCATCCGCCCCTCGATCTTCAAAGAGGCGATGCCGGCCTGCTCCAATTCTTTTAAGTATTCAATAAGGCAAAGGTCCTTGGAATTGAAAACATAGGTCCCCCGCTCATCCTCCTCCATAGGGAAATATTCCCCGGGGCGTTGCTGCTCCATCAGGGCATAATTCCAGCGGCAGGGCTGGGCGCAGGCGCCGCGGTTGCCGCTGCGGGCGGTCATGGCCGCCGAAAGAAGGCACCGCCCCGAATAGGCAACGCACATCGCCCCATGGGCAAAGCATTCCAGCTCCACCTCTTTGGGCAATCTTGCGCGCAGATCCAAAATATCCGCCAAGGGCATCTCCCGCGCCAAAACAATGCGGCTGGCGCCGAGCTGATGATAGACCATCGCCGCCTCATAGTTGGTAACATTGGCTTGGGTGGAGATATGGATGGGCAGGCGCGGCGCATACCGCTTAGCCATTGCCATCACCCCTAAATCGGCGATGATCAGCCCATCCGGCCCCAGATCCTCCAGCATCTCAAAAAAGGAGGGCAACACCTTCAGGTCATCGGCGCCGGGGAAGATATTAACGGTGATATAGATCTTTTTTCCACGGGCATGGCAAAAGGCGATCGCCTCTTTGAGGCCCTGCTCATCGAAATTTTCGCTGGCCGCCCGCAACCCAAAAGAGCGGTAGGCGGCATAGACCGCATCGGCACCATACCAGATCGCATAGCGCAGTTTTTCCATATTGCCCGCAGGGGCAAGAAGTTCCATACTCAAGATACTGTACCTGTTCCGCAGGGATTTGCCCCCGCCTTTTTAATATTTTTCAGATGATCGGCCTGGGTAGCCGCAAAGAGAGTCTCGCCGTTGCTCTGGGTAACAAAATAAAGGTCGGCGGTCTTTTCGGGATTCAGCACCGCGGCAATGGCATCCGCACCGGGGTTGGCGATGGGGCCGGGGGTCAGGCCCTTATTGCGATAGGTATTATAAGGGTCGGTTGCGCGGATATCCGCACTCGTTACCGCGCCATGGCCCGCGGGCAGGATATAGGCCACCGTTGCCTGGGATTCCAGATAGGGAAATTCCTTATTCGCCAGACGATTAAAATAGACGCCTGCCGCCTTGGGCAGTTGGTTGCCGCCCTCCTTTTGCAGGATGGAAGCGAGGGTGATCAGTTCGTCCAGGGTATAATCGGTGGCACTGATCTTCTTTTTATTTTCATCGGTCAGCACCATCTCTTCAAATTTGCTGAGGATGCGGCGCACCACCGCCACCGCCGACTCCCCTTCATACATCTCATAGGTGGCAGGGTAAAGATACCCTTCCAACCGATAGTTGCGCTCCGGCAGATTTTTGATGAAAACAAACTCGGAGAAATCATAGTTTTGCAAAACATCCTCCAGCTCTTCCCGCTCAAAATATTCCAGCGAGTCGCAGAGGGTGGTAACCAGATCTTCCTGGGTATACCCCGGCTGGATGGTAAATTCCACCTTGGTCTTATCCTTTACGTTGCGCTTCAAAGCGCGGATAAGCTGATTATAGTCGTTTTTACAATTGAGGGTATATTCCCCAAACTTAAATTCTCCATCCGCCTTTTTCAGCTTACAATAAAGCCGAAAGACAATGGGATGATCGATGATCTCCGCCTCTTTGAGGGCCTTGGCGATCTCCATGGTGGAGCTGTTTTCTTCGATTTGAACGGTAATTTCCTTATCGGGGCGCACCAGCCCCAAAACCTCATTGCCGATATGGCAGATCCAGGTGGCAAGCAAGATGCTGACGACCAGAATGCCTCCGTAATAAGCAAGGGTACGGCCGAACTTCTTCATCTGCTCGCCCGAGAAAAGCTGAGAAAAGGTGAGCCCGCTCTTTTTTGCCGCTTCTTTTTGGGGAGCGGGGACAGGCTCTTGCTTTTGGCTCGGAGCCGAAAACTCCGGCATATCCGCCAAAGGCTTCTTGCCGGGATAAGAGCCGGCAGGGTTCAAGTTCTTTTTCGGTTGGCTGGCTCCGCCCGCGCCGGGGTAGGAACCGGTGATATTACGCTTCTTATCCGCCATATTCATTCTCCTTTGATAGAGATGTTTTCATAGTTATACATATTAATTATACACAATTAATACTATATTGTAAAGAAAAAAGGCGCAGAAAACAGAAAAAAGAAAAAAGCGTTACAGCACCATACTCCAAAGGAAAAAGAGAGAACCTCTCAATCATAACTTGATTGAGAGGTTTTTATGTTTTATAGCGATATACATTTTACATACCCCGCCTTTGGCGAGATATATAAAATGCGCGATATATTTGCCATAAGCAAATGCGATATAATTTTGCAAGCAAAATTGCGATATGATATAAATCCCTTTTCTCTCGCTTTTGCGTATGCAAAAGCATATCGCAGAACCCAAAGGTTCTATATCGCACTTTTTAAAGTATATCGCAAATCCCCCAGGGATTTATATCGCTGCCAAGTGTTCTTTGGAACACTTGGCAACCCCGCCTTTTTTAATATTATTTTTTGATCATATCCTTATCTACTGAAATAACGGTGAAATAATCGGGATGATTTTCCTTCACTGCCGCATCCACACGGCGGCAAAGTTCCTCATCCGAAAGTTCATATTTGAAGGGCACCAAAAGATCGAATAAAACATTGGAATGGGTCGTTCCCCTTACTAACCTAAGGTCATGGAAGGTAACCCGCTCCCCAAAGGGGGTGAGGATCTCCTTTAGTTCTTCCCGCAAAATATCCAATTCGGGATCGGTGGTAACGATGGGATCCATATGAATGGTCAATTGAATGCCCATCGACCGTTGCAGCTCCCGCTCGATATTATCGATCAGGTCGTGGCTCTCCAAAACGTCCACCTCGGCGGGCACCTCCGCATGAAGGGAGGCAAACATCCGCCCGGGGCCATAGTTATGTACCGCAAGGTCATGGACGCCGACCACTCCATCATATTGCATCACCGCATCCTTGATCTGCTCGGCAAGCTCCGCATCCGCCCCCTCGCCCAAAAGGGGCTGGATAGTATCCTTCATCAGCATCACACCCGAATACATAATGATCAGCGCAACGATGACGCCCATGATCCCATCGGTATTATACCCGATCCAAGGGCTGATCACCACCGAGGCTAAAATGGCGGAGGTGGATAAAACATCGTTGATGCTATCGCGGAAATTGGCGCGCAGGGTATCACTTTGGATCGCCTTGCTCATGGTGCGGTAAAAGAGCCCCTGCCAAAGCTTAAAGGCGATGGAGAGAAGCAATGTTACCAGCAAAAGGACGGAAAACTTAGAGTCCTCAGGATGGAAGATCTTGGGCCAGGATTCCTGCACCAGGGTGAAGCCCACCACCACCATCACCATGGAGATCAGCATGGCGGCGATATATTCCATCCGCCCATGACCGTAAGGATGCTCCTCATCGGCCTGCTGGTTGGATAATTTGAAGCCGATCAGGGTAATGATGGAGGATAAACTATCCGAATAGTTATTG
>JAFSBD010000287.1 GCA_017442025.1 Clostridia bacterium | reverse complement strand
GGCAAAGATTTGCCAAATGACCGCCGTGCTCAGCATGGAAAAGAGCACTCGCTCGTAGATTCGACCATCCTCCAACCCTGCGCTTAGATGGCGGTAAATAAAATAAACAGCCAACTGCTCGAAGGGAATCTCCCATTCGGCAGATAGGAGGGAAGGGCGCATCTTTAAGCGAAGCAGATATTCCTCCCATGCGGGATCCAGGCGCTCCAAATCAAAGAAAACCGAATACCAATCTTTATCCGGCAAAGAACAACCGATCGCAGAGAGGACTTGATCCATTCGCGTTTGCATGGAACAGGCACGATCTTGCAAAATACGGATGATCTTATTCCGAAAGGCAAGGAGAGCATATTCTTCATCGGTTAGGTTTTCGGTGCCCGATTCTATAAGCCGCATCGGTTCTTTTTGATTTAGAATCAGCCTTCCCGCCGCTTCGCAACAAAGCCCCGGACCGATCTCTACCCGATCGGTGAAGAAGTTGCGGAATCGAGGGTGGTCGGCGCAGATATTGCAAAGATTTTCTTGGCCGATTTGGGCGATGATCTCGCAGAGATTCTGCTGGTTTAAAAAGGGGCAACGGTCATATTCTGCCAAGATGAAATGGGGCGTATCCTCTAAAGAGATGGATGCCCGAAGTTGATTTCCCAATTCACCCGGTAATTCCTGATAGAGAGCAAGGGTTTCGGGGTCAATATCAATCTCCCAGCCGATGCAACAATTATGGTTGCATTGATCGGCGATACATATAAAATTGTCGTAATAATTCGGTTTAATTTCTTTCATGCTATTATTTTACCATAGGAAACTTGACTTTTCTACCCCATTAAAATAAAATATTCATGAGGTAAATGATTATGGAACTTGCTAAACACCCATTACCCATCTCCCGCGCAGAAGCAGATGCGCTGGGGATCGGTCAACCGGATTTCATTATTGTGAGCGGTGACGCCTATGTGGACCACCCCTCCTTCGGTACGGCCATTATCGGCCGCATTCTGGAGCGGGCGGGTTTTTCGGTTGCCGTTATCCCTCAGCCGGATTGGCGTTCTACCAAGGATTTTGAGCGTTTTGGCTGTCCGCGATTGGCTTTTTTGGTAAATGCGGGTAATATCGATTCCATGGTGGCAAACTATACGGTGGCAAAGCGCCGCAGAGATTATGATTATTATTCTCCCGGCGGAAAATCGGGGAAACGCCCCGATCGCGCAGTTATCGTTTATTGCAATAGGATTCGCGAGGCTTATGGAGATGTTCCCATTGTTATCGGAGGGATCGAAGCATCCTTGCGCCGCTTTGCCCATTATGATTATTGGGATAATCGCATACGCAAAAGCATTTTGATTGACAGCGGTGCGGATATTCTCAGTTATGGTATGGGGGAACGCTCCATTCTGCGCATCGCCGAATTGCTGGAACGCGGTGTGCCCGTTGGGAAAATCCGCGATGTCTGCGGGACGGTGGTTTTAGCTGAGCGGGACTATAAACCCAAAGGGGCAACGGTGCGTCTGCCCGATTATCGCTCGGTGGCGCAGGATAAACAAAAGTATGCCGCTTCTTTTAAGCAACAATATCAGAATTGCGATCCTATCGGCGGGAAGATCCTATGCGAACTCTATGAAGAAGGGATGCTGATTCAAAACCCGCCCTCTAAACCTCTTTCAACGCAGGAACTGGATGATCTTGCCATGATACCCTATACCCGAAAGCCCCATCCTTCTTATGGGAAGCAGGGCGTTCCGGCTATTGCCGAGGTAGAATTTTCCATCACCCATAATCGGGGTTGCTTTGGGGGATGCGCATTTTGCGCCATTGCCTATCATCAGGGG
>JAFSBD010000286.1 GCA_017442025.1 Clostridia bacterium | reverse complement strand
TCTTTCATCAGTTTAGTGGTAACCTCACCCAGTGCAGTGGGCTTGAGGGATTTTCCCTCTCGCTCCACATATTCCCGCGCCAAAATAGTTGTTATGATCGGAACAAAGGTGGAAGGACGACCGATCTCATTTTCTTCCAGCGCTTTGATCAGCGATGCTTCGGTATAGCGGGAAGGGGGCTGGGTGAAGTTTTGCTCTTTTTTCAGATCCTGGAGCTTCATTTCGCCACCGACTTCTACTTTATAAAGGCGGCGTTGATTCTTTTCTTTATCCTCGCTCTCTTCATAGGCGGCGGTAAAGCCTTTGAATTTCACAACCTGACAGTTTGCCTTGAAGATATATTTTCCGTTTCCGATCTCAACTGCCAAAGTATCGTAGACTGCCTCGGCCATCTGGCTGGCAAGGAAACGATCGTAAATCAATTTATAGATGCGATACTGATCGGGGGTGCAGGTGAGTTTCGCCTGCTCGGGGGTGATTTCAATATTGGTGGGGCGAATGGCTTCGTGGGCATCCTGGGCAGACTTTTTCGTCCGGAAATAGCGGCGGGAGGGGGGATAATATTCTGCGCCAAAGGTTTCAATAATATGGTTTTTCGCAGCTGCTGCCGCTTCATCGGAGATGCGCAGAGAGTCGGTTCTCATATAGGTGATCAGACCGACCAAACCGATACCTTTGATGTTTACACCTTCATAAAGCTCCTGCGCCGCTTTCATAGTGCGCTTTGCCTGGAAGTTATAGCGGCGGGACGCTTCCTGCTGGAGGGTAGATGTGGTAAACGGGGGAGCGGGGCTCTTTTTCTTTTCGGCCTGCTTTACGTTTTTAACAGTAAAGGTGCTATCCTGAAGTTCGTTGAAGATCGTAGTTGCTTGCTCTTCGTTGGAAATTTCCAGTGCTTTCTTCTCGGTGCCATGGAATTTTGCTTCGATCTTTCCGGTTCCGTCGGGCTGGGTGAAAAGAGCAGAAATATTCCAATACTCCTTGGGATTGAAGGCGCGGATCTCTTCTTCGCGGTCAACGATCATGGCGGTTGCCACCGATTGAACACGCCCCGCAGAGAGACCCTTCTTTACTTTCCGCCATAAGAAGGGGCTGAGCTTATAGCCCACAATGCGGTCCAGCACCCGTCGCGCTTGCTGCGCGTCTACCAAATTCATGTTGATTTCAGTGGGGTTGGCAACTGCGTTTTTTAACGCGCCTTTTGTAATCTCATTAAAGACAACCCGCTTGCATTGAGAGGGTTCCAGCCCCAAAAGACTGCAAAGATGCCAGGAGATGGCTTCCCCTTCCCGATCCGGGTCGGTTGCTAGATAGACCATATCGGCCTTTTGCGCCTCTTTTTTGAGGGAGCGGATCAGATCGCTTTTGCCCCGAATGGAAATATACTTGGGCTCGAAATTATTTTCCACGTTAATGCCGAATTCGCTTTTGGGAAGATCGCGAATGTGGCCCATGGACGCCATAACTTTGAATTTTTTTCCCAGGTATTTTTCGATGGTTTTTGCTTTTGCCGGGGACTCAACAATGAATAGATTTGACATATAGAACCTCTCTTAAAGAATTACTTTGAATTTATTTCCGGGGCAGGATACTGCCAAGCCTCGGAACTCAAGGGTTGTTAATATTTGCAGGACCTCTTGAACGGGTAGACCTGCACTTTCGATAATGTCGTCGGAGGAAGACTCTTCGGTGGTGATCAACTCAAAAACCTTGCGCTCGTTTTCCGATAAGCTCTTGCTGTGCTTTCTGCGATAGGCCTGAAGCTTATCTTCAGTCAGTTCGTCCTGCAGGGAAAATACCTTTTCGGGCGGGCAGAGATACTCTTTTAACCGATCGCCGAAGCGGGGAAGATATACCGATAAAATATCCAAATAGTCGGTTACCGGATAGCAACCGTCTTTAATCAGTTTATTGCTTCCTTCTGTTAGCTCAGAGGCGTTGGCCATTAATGCAAAAATATCGCGGTTTTGCTCATAGGCATAGTTGGCGGTTATCAAAGCGCCGCTTCTTTGGGGCGCTTGAGGAACAAATGTTCCGTGAGAAAGACCGCTCAGAATGCGGTTGCGCTCATGGTAGGCATACCGATGAGAGGAATTTCGGGGAAAGGTTTCGCTTACCAATGCGCCGTATTTTAATATATCCGGGAATCTTTTCGTGGATGCGCCTTTGGTGGACAGAATACCGAAGGGCAGGACAACGATCGGCCCGCTATCTGTTTGAATGGCACTTTCACAGGCAAAGGTATCGATTCCTCCGGCGATACCGCAAACAATAGACATACCGCACAAGCAGAGTGCGGTTACGATCTCTTTGGTTTTTTCCTCGCTGTAACCATTGAACTTTCGCGTCCCAACAACGGTCAGGAGCGGTTTATTGAGGCAGGTAAGAAGATGCCCTTTAAAAAAGAGGGGAGAAGGAGGGTTGCTGATCTCCCGAAGCATGGCGGGATAATGATCGTCGTCCAGGGTGAGGATGCCGATCTGATTCATTTCGCAATCGCCATAGATCTCCCAGGCATTGCGCAGATCCTTGCGCAGGAGACTCTTTTTCTCGGTTTCAGAAAGATAAGAAAAGGGCTCAAAATCTTCGCAGGTATAAAGTTCTTCGATGGATCCGCAATCTTCAAGGAGTTTTAGCAACTTTTTATTGTTGAAATGCAGGATCTCTTTGGCCCATATCCAAAGAACATGGCGGTTTATTTCCATTTCGATTGCTCCCATAAGATGATAGATGCGGCAACGGCTGCATTAAGGGATTCATTTTTACCCAGCATGGGGATGAAAACACCATGGTCGCAACAGGCCATAACATCGTTTGTTATTCCGTTGGCTTCGTTGCCGATAACCATAACGGTTGGAATTTGGAATGAAACATCCGGCAGTTCCTTATAATCGCGATTTAAGCCTGCGCCGAGGATTTGATAGCCGCCTTCTTTTTGCTTTTTGAGAAAAGCGGGGAGATTTCCTTTGAGGGTATGAACCCGAAAGGCACTGCCCATAGCAGAACGCATAACTTTTGGAGAGTATAGATCCACGCATCCCTCGCTTAAACAGACAAGATCCACGCCAAAGGCCTCTGCCGAACGAAGGATGGCTCCCAGGTTGGTGGGATCGGAAATGTGGTCCAACGCTAAAATAAAGCGGGGGAGTTGAGGCGGTATGTTATCTTTTTGCTTCACCACCATGAAGATGCCCGGAGGAGTATCCATAGAACTGATCTTTCGGGCAATATGATCGGTGATGATAATTTTTTTGCCGCTATAAGAGGAAAGATCAAAATCAGCAAAAACCTGCTCGGTGAGCAGGCAGCATTCAATCTCCCATCCGCTCTTTAATGCTTCTTGGCAAAGCTTATGCCCTTCAATGATAAAGGAGCCGGATTCCCGCCGACCGGCCGCAGAATTCAAGCGGCAAAGCTGCTTGATATATTCATTTTGCACGCTGGTGATACGCTCAGTCATGGTAAAATTTCCGCCGATCCTTTCTGCAAAAATCCAAGTTCCTACTTATATATATTAAAGGAACACGTGGGTATATTATAAATACATTTCCTGCAAATTGCAATACCTTTTAAAAAAATAAAAAACAGAGCAAGAAAATCATCTTGCTCTGCTTGAAAATATTTATTTATCCAGTTGCTTCTTGGCGTTGGTAACCAGAACTGCAAATGCTTCGGGATCAGAAGCGGCGATCTCAGCCAGCATCTTTCTGTTCAGGTTGATCTTAGCCAGCTTCAGGCCGTGCATGAACTGGGAATAGTTGATGTCGTTCATGCGGCAAGCGGCGGAAATTCTGGTGATCCAGAGAGCGCGGAAGTCTCTCTTCTTCTGCTTTCTGCCGATGTATGCGTTGGTCAAAGAACGCATGACTGCCTGGTTGGCAGTTCTGAACTGCTTGCTCTTGGCACCATAGAAACCTTTGGCAAGCTTTAAAATCTTCTTTCTTCTTTTGCGGGTAGTAACCGCACCTTTAATTCTAGCCATTTATTTCAGCCTCCGTATCTTTAGATTATTTGTAGGGGATCAGCTTCTTCAAAGAAGCAGCGTTGGTTACATCGACGTATGCTTCCTTGCGCAAGCCTCTCTTACGCTTGGTGGTCTTCTTGTTCAGGATGTGAGATCTGAAAGCATGGCTTCTTTTGATTTTGCCACCTTTTGTGATCTTGAAACGCTTTTTTGCACCGCTATGGGTCTTTACCTTAGCCATATTATAGCCTCCCTTATTTTTTTTCTTTCTTTGGCGCTAAGACCATGATCATATTGCGCCCTTCCAACTTGGCGGGCTTTTCGATCACGCAATTTTCTTCGGTTAGAGAACAAAAACGCTTTGCGATATCGTATCCCAACTCGGTATGAGCCATCTCACGGCCTTTGAATTTTACAACCACCTTGACTTTATCGCCGGATTGCAAAAAACGGTTGGCATGGGATGCTTTGGTTTGAATATCGTGGGTATCGATCTTCAGGGTGAGCTGAATTTCTTTGACGGTAACGATATTCTGATTCTTACGGGCCTCTTTTTCCTTTTTTGCCTGTTCATAGCAGTATTTACCGAAATCGATAATTTTGCAAACAGGGGGTTGCGCCTTGGGCGCAATCATAACCAGATCCAATCCTTTGCTTTGGGCAATCTTCATTGCTTCGGCAGAGGGCATGATCCCAAGCTGGCTTCCGTCGGAATCTACGACACGAACTTCTTTTTCACGGATCGCTTCGTTGATGCTTAATCCTTTGGCTTCTTTTGCGTTAATGTTTCCACACCTCCAAAAAATAATAAAAACGAGCAAAATAATTGCTCGTTTCATGACATAGTAAGCCGATGATATCATCGGTTCAAACATGTTAACCGCTGCTGTTTAAAAACGCAGGGTGAGAACAGAGCAAACTATTCTACTTCTTTTTGCCAATATAGATTACCACAATTCATTGGGAATGTCAACGCTTTTTTAAAAAACTTTTTTAATTTTCAAAAAATATCTTTACAAAAGGAAAAGAGTTGTGTATAATAATGGGGCGTCTTGAGAAAATCAAGTTCGTGGCCCGGTAGTTCAGCTGGTTAGAACGCTAGCCTGTCACGCTAGAGGTCGTGGGTTCGAGCCCCATCCGGGTCGCCATATGCTGCTATAGCTCAGTCGGTAGAGTGCATCCTTGGTAAGGATGAGGTCACCAGTTCAAATCTGGTTAGCAGCTCCAAAAAAGACAAG
>JAFSBD010000285.1 GCA_017442025.1 Clostridia bacterium | reverse complement strand
GGGTGCTATTAATACTGCCAAGGCCTTTGAGGATCAGAAAGTATTCTGGATCGAAGAACCCTTCCATCCCAATAATCTGGACGGTTATGCCCTCAACAACCGCGCCACCACCAGCCATATATCCGGCGTCGAAGAGATCGGCACCATCCATGAGCTCCGCGAGCTGCTCAGCCGCGGGTGCGTGGATATTGTTCAGCCCGACCTCAGCCGTTGCGGCGGTCTGACCGTTGCCCGCAAGCTGATCGACCTGGCCGAGCAGTATAACACCATTATCATCCCCCATGCCTTCAAGACCAATATTCTGATGTCTGCTACCCTGCAGTATATTGCTACCCTGCCCAACGTTTGGTATCAGGAATTCTGCGAGCAGGATACCATCCTGCGCCAGACCCTTACCTCTCCCTTGTTCAGCATCGATCCCGAAGGTTATGTTCATATTCCTCAGACCCCCGGTATCGGTATCACCCTCAATGAAGATGCAGTAGAAAGGTTCAGAGTAGAATGAAATTAGATCAGAATTTCCGCATGGTAGCGGTTACCGTTACCCCTTTTGATGAAAATGAAAAGGTGCGCATCGATGCTGTCATCAAGCAGACCGAAGAGATCTGCAATTCCGAGGCCGATGCCATCCTGCCGGTGGCCTCTACCGGTGATTATGTTAAATTGGATCTCCATGAGCGCGCCGAGGTCTTCAAGGCCGTTGCCGAGACCAATAAGGGCAGAAAAAAACTGATCGCCAGTGCCTGCGATACCTCCGCTAAGCGGGTATTGCAGACCATTGCGGCGGTCAAGGAGATGGGCTATGATGCCTGCCTGGTCTGCCCGCCTTACTATTATCCTCTCACCCAGCCGGCGGTCTATGATTTCTTTAAAGAAGTCTGTGCCGGTGCGGGTGATTTCCCGGTAATCGGCTATCATGTTCCCTTCTTTACCACCGGCATCGAGATCCCCACCTTTGAAAAATTGCTGGAGATCCCCAATTTTGTCGGTATGAAGGATTCCTCTGCCGTGATGAAGCGGATCGCTCACCTTTGCGAGATCGCTAAGGCAAAGCGTCCTGATTTCGCCATGTATACCGGCACCGATGATTGCCTTTTCCCGGCTCTTTGCGCCGGATGCTTCGGTAGCATGACTGCCCTTGCGGCCACCATGCCCAAGCAGATCCGCGCCATCTATGATGCCTTTGATGCAAGAAAAATGGATGAGGCAATGGCGATCAACCAAAGCATTCTCCCCATCATCCGCCAGTGCGACTCCCTGACCTTCCCGGTAGGCTATAAGCTTTTAGCCAAGGCCCAGGGCCTGGATACTTATGAAGGGGAAAAAGACGAAGAAAAGGCGGTCTATGAAACCATCCAAAAGATGCTGAAGGAGGATTTTTAAGATGAAAGCTGTCATCTGGAAGGGTCTTTATGATCTGGAATATTGCGATGTGCCCGAGCCTCAGGTCAAGCCCGGCTGGGTTAAGATTAAGGTGCAGGCGGTGGGCCTTTGCGCTACCGAAGTGCATATCATTTCGGGTAAGTTTGAGGCCGGTGAGCCGCCCCATATTTTGGGCCATGAGGTTTGCGGCGATATCATCGAGGTAGGGGAAGGCTGTGATGCCTCCAATATCGGCAAGCGCGTGGTTGTGGAAACCTATGTAGGTTGTGGCGAATGCGAATTTTGCAAAACCAACCGCAAGCATCTTTGCTCTGCCGGTGAGATCGGTTATCCTCCCTATGCGGGCGGTGATGCCCAGTATATCGTTGTCCCCGAGGGTTGCGTCCGCTTTTTGAAGGATAATATCTCCTATGATGAAGGTGCGATCATGGAAGCGGTTGCCTGCCCCTTTGGCGCGGTGGTCAACGCCGATGTGAAAGAAGGTCAGACTGTTCTGGTAATGGGCGCGGGCGTTGCAGGCCTTTCCTTCATTCAGTCTGCCCTTGCCCTGGGCGCAAAGAAGGTCTATTGCGCGGTGCGCAACGATGCCAAGGCGGCGCTGGTGCGTCAATTTGGCGGCGAGGTTATCGACCTGCGCACCCAGAATCTTTATGATACCATTATGGCCGAAACCAATGGCTTGGGCGTGGATCATGCCATCGATGCAGCGGGCGCACCCGCTACCATCAAGCAGTGCTTCCAAAATGTCAAGAGCGGCGGTAAGGTGATGCTTTATGGCATTCCTGCCAAGGATGCCCAGGTGGAACTGCCGGTTGTGGATTGTATTCTGCGGCAGATCACCGTTGTTGGCTATACCGGCAATGAGCTGGCTTGGGATCAGCTGATCGCGCTGGTTTCCGAGGGTAAGATCCATCTCGATGAGATGGTTACCAAGGTTCTGCCCCTTTCCAAGTTCCGCGAGGCGGTAGATCTTTTGGAGAGCGGCGATCCCTCCATCATCAAGGTGGTTTTGCACCCCTGGGAGGATTAAGGTATGATTCGCTTCGACGATCTGGAAACCAAGATTTTGAGTAATTTCCAGGGCGGGGAGGGCGATATATCCGCTAAGATCTCCGCCGATGATACCCATCGTATCATCAAAAGCGTGTATGCGCCCGGTGTTTCCACCGGCTATCATCTCCACGATGTTTCCGATGAGATCATCTTTATCCTTTCCGGCAGCTGCAAGGTTTTGCATGAAGGGAAGGAAGAACGCCTGTTGCCCGGCGATTGCAGTTATTGCAAAAAGGGCGAGTCCCATGCGGTGATCAACGATGGGGAAACCGATCTTGTGATGTTCGCTGTGGTTACCAATCTATAAAAAAACAGCCTCCTTTCGGAGGCTGTTTTTTACTCTTCAATCATAGCCAGAAGTTGCTTTTTGGAGCGTGCACCAACTGCTTGGTTGGTAATCTTTCCTTCTTTAATAACAAAGAGGGAAGGAATGCTCATGACTTGGAAGGAAGCGGCCAGTTCCTGCTCCTCGTCCACATTGATCTTGCAGACCTTGATTTCAGGATGCTCCTCGGCAATCTGCTCCAGGATCGGGCCGACCATCTTGCAGGGCCCGCACCATGTTGCAAAGAAATCCAACAGCACCGGCTTGGTGCTTTCCATCACTTCCTGTTGAAAGTTTTCTTTTGTAATTTTTAAAGTTGCCATATTGTTTACTCTCCTTTGATAAGATCTAAAACCTCCGCAAGATCGCGGACGGTATAGTCGATATGATATCCTTCGGGGATGAGAATATCCTTTGGATTATAGAAGCAGGTGGAAATATTGGCGTTCATTCCGCCCTGCATATCGCTGGTCAGCGAATCGCCGATAATGATGCACTCTTCTTTAGAATAGGGAATAGAGGCAAATACCGCATCGAAGAAGCGAACATCAGGCTTTTCAGAGCCCACCCGCTCGGAGATGAAGATGCCGTCCAGCAGGCGGTTGAGCCCGCTTTGCTCCAGTTTGCGGTCCTGGGCAAGGGCGGTGCCGTTGGTAACGGCATATTGCGCCACCTTTCCCTTCAGCATTTCAACCGTTTCCAAACCGTGATCGCAGAAAAAGGCATGGTTGCCCAAATGATATTGATAGGCCAGATTAAATTCATCGATCTGATCAAAATCGATCCCTTCCGCCTTGAAAAAATCAGCAAACCGCCCTTCTAAAACTTCGGGCTTGGTGCATTCTCCCCGCTCCAGGCGGCACCACCATGTTCGGTTAATGGCGGAATAGCGCTCCAGCATTTCATCGGTGCATTCGCCCAAATTGAAAATAGAGAAACATTTGCGGATCCCATAGGCCTCGGCTTTGAGGAAATCCAGCAACGTTCCGTCGATATCCCATAAAACGGCTTTAATCATAATAACACCTTTAAAAAATAAGCGGAGAGGAAAAAACCTCTCCGCTAAAAAATTATTCCTGCTCAGTCTTCTGGGCGTTTTCCATATCGATCAGAGCATCCTTGCGGGAAAGGTTATAGCGGCCCTTGGAATCGACCTCCATGAACTTAACCCAGATCTCATCCCCTTCGCTCAGAAGGTCTTCGACCTTTTCAACGCGCTTCTTATCCAGCTTGGAGATATGAACCAAGCCTTCCTTGCCGGGAGCGAATTCAACAAACGCGCCGAATTCCATGATCTTCACAACCTTGGCGCGGTAGATCGCACCAACTTCGGGCTCGAAAACGATGCCCTTGATGATCTCCAATGCCTGATTGGAGGAAGCGGGGTTGGAAGCAGAGATGAAAACAGAACCGTCGTCTTCAATATCGATCTTGGCGCCGGTATCGGCAACGATCTTCTGGATCACCTTACCGCCGGTACCGATAACCTCGCGGATCTTATCGGGATGGATCTTGAGGGTGATCACCTTGGGTGCCCATTCCTTAACATCGGCGCGGGGCGCTTCGATGGCGGGAGCGATGATGTTATCAAGAATATGATAGCGGGCATCGCGGGTCTTCTGCAGAGCCTCTTTGATGATGGCTTCGGTCAGACCGTAGACCTTAATGTCCATCTGAATGGCTGTTATACCTTTTTTGGTACCGGAAACCTTAATGTCCATATCGCCGAAGAAATCTTCGATACCCTGGATATCAACCATGGTAACAAAGGTATCATCGGGGCGGGTGATGAGGCCGCAGGAGATGCCGGCAACAGGAGCCTTAATGGGTACGCCTGCATCCATCAGCGCCAGGGTGGAGCCGCAAATGGCGCCCTGGGAGG
>JAFSBD010000284.1 GCA_017442025.1 Clostridia bacterium | reverse complement strand
TTGGAGCGGGTAATGGGAGTCGAACCCACCTATCAACCTTGGGAAGGTCGCATTCTACCGATGAATTATACCCGCAAGTATTACGAATGAAAGTATACACAATTTCTCCCCGTTCGTCAAGGGGGAAAATAAAAAAATCAGCGTCGGATTTTATCCGACGCTGAAAAAATATTACTTTTTGTTGGAAATTGCAAGTTTGGCCTTTTCCGCGATCCCTTCCGCATTGAGCTTAAAGAGATCAAGTAATTTCAAAGCGGGGCCGCTCATACCGTAGGTATCTTCCACACCATGGCGAACAACGGGGCAGATTCCCTTCTCGGCAACCAGATCGCAAACGGCACTGCCCAAGCCACCAATAATAGAATGCTCTTCGGTGGTAACGATCGCGCCACACTTTTCGGCATATTTCAAAACAAGTTCATCGTCCAAGGGCTTGATGGAAGCCATATTGATAACGGCCGCATCAATTCCTTCCGCCTTCAGCAGATCCGCCGCCTCAACAGCGCGGGCAACCATCAGGCCGGTTGCGATGATGGCAACATCCTTACCGTCGCGCAGAACGGCACCCTTGCCGATCTCAAACTTATAATCATCCTCAAAGATGGAATCAATGGGCATTCTGCCAAAACGCAGGTAGACAGGGCCCTCATGCTCGATAGCCGCCTTAACGCACAAACGCGCCTCAACAGGATCGGCAGGATTCAAAACGACCATACCGGGAATGGTGCGCATCAAAGCAATATCTTCGTTGCACTGATGAGTAGCCCCGTCTTCACCGACAGAAATACCGGCATGGGTAGCACCGATCTTAACATTCAAATGCGGATAACCGATGGAATTGCGAACCTGCTCATAGGCACGGCCTGCGGCAAACATGGCGAAAGAGCTTGCAAAAACGGTCTTTCCCGCGGCGGCAAGACCGGCGGCAACGCCCATCATATTGCCTTCTGCAATACCGCATTCGATGAAACGCTCGGGACACGCTTTCTTGACCATACCGGTCTTGGTAGCAGCAGCCAGGTCAGCGTCCAGAACATATAAATCATATTCCTCGGCAAATTCAACTAAAGCCTTGCCGTAGCTATCTCTTGTTGCTTCTTTTATAGACATTTTGCAGCCTCCTTCAATTCATTCATTGCCACTGCATAAAGCTCATCATCGGGAGCCTTCCCGTGCCAATCAACGGCATTTTCCATATAGGAAACACCCTTACCCTTAACGGTTTTTGCAACGATCAGAGAGGGCTTGCCCTTGCATTCCTTCGCCGCGTTAAGAGCCTTTTCGATGGCATCAAAATCATGGCCGTCGATCTCAAAGGTTTCAAAACCGAATGCTTTTGCCTTTTCTGCGATGGAGGCACTGTTCATAACCTCAGCAACAGGACCGTCGATTTGCAGACCGTTATAGTCAACAATAACGCAAAGATTATCCAACTTATAATGAGCGGCAAACATCAAAGCTTCCCAAACCTGGCCTTCTTCGATCTCACCGTCACCCAAAGCGGTATAAACGCGATAGGAAGCACCGGTCTTCTTGGCTGCAAGAGCCATACCGCAAGCGGCAGAGATGCCCTGGCCCAAAGAACCGCTGGACATATCCACGCCGGGAATCTTCTTCATATCAGGATGGCCCTGCAGAATGCTGCCGATATGGCGGAAGGAGGGCAGAAGCTCGGGATCAAAGAAACCGCGTCTTGCCAAAGCCGCATAAAGGGCCGGGCAGGTATGCCCCTTCGAGAGAACAAAACGATCGCGATCAGCCCAATCGG
>JAFSBD010000283.1 GCA_017442025.1 Clostridia bacterium | reverse complement strand
TGTTGCTTGTTTTAAACATTTTGCGTAATATTTTTAAAAATCGCATAAAACTATTGGTCATTAGTGCTACTCATGCGTTTTAATAACAAACGGATTGCTTAAAAGGTCAAATTTCTTTCAATGTTCCAAGCAAAATATAACGCGCATCATCGTATTCATAAGAGCAGGTGGAAAGGGTTATGATCTGCTCAGCCTTTTCGGGATCGATCGGTGATTGAAAGGTCGATTTTTCGATTGCCCGCTTGCTCTGCTCCACCATCTTTTCATAGGAATCAAAAACGCTATAGATCCGCGCATCGGCAGGTGCAACATAACCCGCAAAAAGTTCGATTTTATAATCGCCATGAGGGGTCAGATACCATAAAACAGGGTGGTCCTCATAAAATGATTGCTTTTTATATTGCTCCAAAACGCTGAACATGGTATGATTACGCATATTATGGCCATAGATTATGGTGTTGCGATGGGTCAAATTTGCATCACAGCGATAGTCCATAAAAACAGTACCGCATACATCATACTTCCCATCAAGGCCGCGGCGCAGATAATAATCATTGTCTGCCGCCTGCACCACCGGGTAATTGATGATAGTCCCCTCGCAGTAGATCCAACCGACAATATCCTGATTCTCTTTTAAAAGCTTTTCAAAATCCACCGCGATCGGTGCCGCCTCCCGCGGCTCTTCCTCTTCCGCAGGGGGCTCGACCACCTGGACGTGCTCTTGCTTCAGTTGCTCATAGTTTTGCTTGCTTTTTTCGTATTCATAAAGCTTGGCCAAGATATTCCCCAGCGCGACTACAAACACAACCGCCATCAAAATAGTTATCAGTTTGAGCAGGATTCTTTTTTTATTTTTCATTTTTAAAATAAATGTCGAAATTTCGTATTAGCTTGATTATATAGACATCGAATGAACAGATTCGTTTGTATTTTTCATTTCTTCTGCTTCTTCAGCCGTCGCGTTGACTTCTTCCGGATTCCGAAAAGAGGGAACTACTTGATGAAGAACAGCCCGCATCAGCGCCTCATCCCCCGAAGCGGCCG
The DNA here is from genome assembly GCA_017442025.1 of Clostridia bacterium. Classification (GTDB taxonomy): domain Bacteria; phylum Bacillota; class Clostridia; order Oscillospirales; family QAKW01; genus QAKW01. The sequence continues at coordinate 2,997 of JAFSBD010000283.1, read as the reverse complement.
CCCGATGCAATGCATCCAGTTTTTCCGCCACGGCTTCGGCAGACAACGGCTCTTCCCGCTCTATGAAGATCAGATGATTTTCAGTCTTTTCCAAATCCTCTGTTTTGATCAAAAGCTCTTCATAAAGTTTTTCGCCGGGACGAAGACCGATTTCAACAATCTCAATATTTTTCGCACCGGATAAGCGGATCAGGTTTTCGGCCAGATCATAGATTCGGACCGGCTGGCCCATATCCAAAACAAACAACTCCCCGTTTTTTGCCATCGCACCCGACTGAAGCACCAATTGGGATGCCTCGGGGATGGTCATAAAATAGCGAATGATTCGTTTATCGGTAATGGTCAAAGGGCCACCGCTTGCAATCTGCTTTTTAAAGAGAGGGATCACAGACCCTGCAGAACCCAGCACGTTACCGAAGCGGGTTGTACTGAATTTGACATTGCTATCGATTCCTGCGCTCTGGACGATCATCTCACAGATTCGCTTGGTAGCGCCCATTACGTTGGTGGGATTCACCGCCTTATCGGTGGATACCATCAAAAAGCGTTCGACCTGATAATCTTTGCAAAGCCGCACCAAAATTTCGGTGCCGAAAACATTATTCTCTACCGCCTCGATGCAGTTATGCTCCATCAAAGGCACATGCTTATGGGCGGCGGCATTGATAACGATTTGAGGGCGATACCGACCAAAAATTCGATCCATCGCCCGTTGGTTTGTTATGGAAGCGATCTCCAATTGCAGATCCAATTCTTCCTTATATATAATCTTCAGTTCCTGCTGGATATCATAGGCTCCATTCTCGCAGATATCCAAAATAATGATCTGTTTGGGCTGCATTTTTGCAAGCTGGCGGCATAGTTCGGAACCGATCGAACCGCCTCCGCCCGTTATCAGAATCACTTTATCCCGATAATAAGCGGCTGTTCGCTCGTCTTGCAGCAGCGTGGGCTTTCGAAACAGCAGTTCATCAATATCAAAATCACGCAAAGCACGTTTTGAACCCGCTGTTTGCATAATCGGATAATCATAAACTTTGATCTTAAAGCCGGCCGAGGCATAGCGCTGATAGCACTGTTTTTTTGCTTCATCGGATAAATTCGGCAGCGCAAAAACGACCTCTTGCACTTCCAGTTCCTTTAAGCGTTCAAAAATTAATTCATGTTCCAGCAAAACCGGGATACCGTGGATAATACGATTCACCTTTTCTTTATTGATATCAACAAAACAACGCGGGCTATACTGCGTAGACACATTATTAAACAAATCTTCCGCCAACGCAACGCCGACACGCCCTGCGCCGATAATAGCAATATTGATCTTCGAATGGGAGCTACTGATCTCCTGTTCGATTTTTTCGCCCCCAAAAACACGGAGCGCAAAAAGTAAGATCCGCCCCATGGCCGTTTTTGAGTTCCCACACTTATAGGCGTAGCGATAGATCATGCGGATCGCCAAGCAGCCCAGCAAATTCATGCAGATGATGGCCAGCAAGCGATCGGCCGCTATGTGATCAATCGGCAGGAATTCCTCCACAATAAGATTGAAGAGAAAAGCCATTCCGTCTGCACATAATAGGCGGATATAACATTGGATCCCACCGTAGCGCCAGATCTGGTGATAGATTCCGCACAAAATTCTCACACCGGTCACGCAAGCAAAGGTAAGGACAGCTTGAGCAACAATGGCAGGCAGAGACATCGGCGCATTTTTATAGAAAAGCATCAGCAAAATCTCGACCGCCGCCAAAATAGCCGCATCATATGCAACAAGTTGCCAACGAATATTAAATTTTTTCATAACATCTTTCATTATGGCCAAAACCTCATATTCAAAATTTGACAATTTGCTTTTTAAAAAATGAACTGTTTACGCGTTACTCTTTGACTTGATAAAACAAGTCTACAATTTCTTGCTTCAAAGCCTCCTCATCGGGATGAAACTCCATATAACCTTCCGCAACTGCTGATTCGCCTTTGATTTCCTTGATTCCCAACGATTCATAGGCAGAAACCTTATTCATCAGCAATTCCAACTGATTCGCAGAGCAATCGGAAACCATATATTTTGAGATCTTCAACGCAAAATCGGCAGAAAAACCCTCTTTATCGATCGAAAGCATCATTTTTTCAGCCAATGCGCTCAAAAACTCCTGTTGGCGCTTCATACGAGCTTCATTGGTAGGATTCTCCAATCCATAGCGGCCTCGAACATATTCAAGGGCAGTCTCCCCCTTCAGAAGAACGGTTTTCCCTTTTTCATAAGAAGGATCCAAGTAAGTGAAGTCTTCCCGCAAAGTAACCTCAACGCCGCCTACCAAGTCTGTCAACATGGGGACCGCATCCATCGTAACAGAGGCGTAGTGTTCAACAGATATACCACCCAACAGCTTGGACACCGCATTAGCCACATTACGGCAACTGACTTCCTTCCCGTTGCCATAGGTATGGGCAAGAGCGATCTGCTTTTCAACAGTTCCGATCTTTTCCCCTGCAACGCCAAGGACGTTCATCTCAGCTATAGTGTCTCGATTGATTTCCAACGCAGAAATAGACCGCTTTTGATGATCCATTATTAAGAGAAGCAGAAAATCCGCAGAACGGTTATTGTTATAAGACTCCTCCTGCGCGATTTCTTCTCTAGCGTCCAGCCCCATCACCAAAAAGGTCTCTACATCATCTTTGGGAATGTATTCTCGATCGTTAAACTCCAAAATCGTTTCGGTAGCATCCTCTTCCTCTCCGGAATAAAGACCCGATTTCTTTTCCAAGAAATCCCCGACAACAAAGACGATTGAAACAATAAAAACAATGGCTAAAAGGAGTGCCGCGATCTGCAAAAAGCTTTTCTTGCGGCTCCCTTTATGCATTCATATTCACCGCGCTTTTTTTATACACAACCGCGATTGTGATCAAACCGGCGGCAGAAAGGCCCATAAGCGCAAACCAGATCCAGGAAATCCCTGCATCACCGGTAGCAGCGCCACCGGCTTGGGT
>JAFSBD010000282.1 GCA_017442025.1 Clostridia bacterium | reverse complement strand
GGATCGCGGCGAGCTGACCGAGGAGGAGCTGACCGACCTTGTTTGCAGCCGCATCCCTTCGAAATACTGCGAAACCGCAAAAAAACTGATTCGCTGGTATGAGCTTTCTGCCCCCATTGCAGGCATGGATGCGCTGGCCCTCCGCTTGCGGGAAAAGGGCTACCATGTCTATCTGCTTTCCAATACCAGCCACGCTTTCCGTTTATTCTATTCTCAAATCCCCGCTCTCGCGCATTTTAACGACTATTTTATCTCTGCGGAACACGGCATGCTGAAGCCCGACCCGAAGATCTTTCAAAAATTCTGTTCTGTTTTTTCGTTAAATGCTTCGGAATGCGTTTTCGTTGATGATAGCGCCGCCAACGTGCAGGCGGCAAGCGCCCAAGGCTTCACCGCCATCCAATTCGACGGCGATTCCGCCCATCTGCAGACAACCCTTGAAAAAATGAAAATTTTATAATTAAAAAAGACCCTATCGGGTCTTTTTTTAATTCAGCATATAGACCCCGATGGCCAAATAGCTTGCATAGGCCAACCAAAGGAGATAAGGGATCATCAGCTTCCCTGCCGCCTTGCTGACCGCCCAAAACCACAGCGTTGTCAGGATTACCAGCGCATCCAGCAGCAGGATCACCGCCACCGCCCAACCGAAGGCCTGAAACCGAAAGAAAACGATGCTCCAGCTAAAGTTCACCAAAAGCTGTACCGCATACAGCCATAGCCCTTGCCTGCGACGCAGATCGTTGCCGCGGTTGAGATAAATGATAGCGGCGGCGATCCCCATCAAAGCATAGAGAATGCCCCATGCCACGGGGAACAGCCAACCGGGCGGTGCGAAGGGCGGCTGCACCAGATCCTGATAAACGTTGCGTTGGTTGCCCGATAAAAAGCCCGACAAAAAGCCGATCCCTTCGGCAATTGCCACGCTGATCAATACAACCCACTTGGGTTTAATTCGATTCATAAACTCACCTCGTTTGTACTCTATGCAATTTGAGGCAAATTATGCCGCACCGATCTAATCTATCTTGTTCTTCCCTTCTTTTTGGTTTTATGATATAATATGATTGATAGGAGATTTGCCATGACACTTAAACTACTGATCCAAGCAATGATAAAATTTTCATGCGGTATTATTCTGATCGGAATCTTACTGTTTTTGCCCGCAGGCACTTTTTCGTTTATGAACGGCTGGCTGTTGATGGGGATCCTATTTATCCCCATGCTTTTGGCAGGCATTGTTATGCTGATCAAAAATCCAACCCTATTAAAAAGCCGTTTGGATGCCAAAGAAACACAACGGGAGCAAAGCACCGTTGTGAAATTAAGCGGACTGATGTTTCTGGCAGGGTTTATCGTTGCAGGATTGGATTTTCGTTTTAAATGGTTTTTACTGCCAAAGGGTATTGTTATCGGCGGGGTTGTTGTTTTTCTGGCGGCATATATCCTTTATGCCGAAGTGCTCCGCGAAAACACCTATTTGAGCCGAACCATCAAGGTGCAGGAAAACCAAAAAGTCATCGATACCGGCTTATACAGGATCGTGCGGC
>JAFSBD010000281.1 GCA_017442025.1 Clostridia bacterium | reverse complement strand
TACCTATTGGTCGGATCATTGTCGCCATACCACCTTCCTTACCACCATCGATGATGTTACCTTCGAGGATGAACTCCTGCAGAAGGCTTATGAGGACTATGTGGCCACCCGCAAGGAACTTGGCCGCACCAAGCCTATTAACTTGATGGATATCGGTACGCTGGCGGCCAAATATCTCAAGAAGATCGGCAAGCTGGATAAGCTGGATGAGTCGGAAGAGATCAACGCCTGTACCGTTAAAATTGAAGTGGAAGCCGATGGGGTAAAAGAACCCTGGCTGCTGCTCTTTAAGAATGAAACCCATAACCATCCCACCGAGATCGAGCCCTTCGGCGGCGCGGCCACCTGCATCGGCGGTGCGATCCGCGATCCCCTTTCCGGCCGTTCTTATGTCTATGGTGCGATGCGTGTTACCGGCGCGGCCGATCCCTTGAAGCCAGTGAAAGAAACCATGGAAGGCAAACTGCCTCAGCGTAAGATCGTAACCACCGCCGCGGCGGGTTATTCTTCTTATGGTAATCAGATCGGTCTGGCCACCGGTATTGTTGATGAAATTTATCACGACGGTTATGCCGCCAAGAGAATGGAGATCGGCGCGGTGGTCGGCGCGGCTCCTGCCGAGAATGTCCGCCGTGAGTGCCCTGCCCCGGGTGATGTTGTGATTCTGCTGGGCGGCCGTACCGGCCGCGACGGTTGCGGCGGTGCCACCGGTTCTTCCAAGTCCCATACCTTGAAGTCGCTGGAAAATTGTGGCGCAGAGGTTCAGAAGGGTAATGCCCCCGAAGAGCGGAAACTCCAGCGTTTGTTCCGCAATTATGAGGCCTGCCGTATGATCAAGCGGTGCAACGATTTCGGCGCCGGCGGTGTTTCGGTGGCGATCGGGGAGCTGGCCGACGGTCTGCATATCAATCTTAACGCTGTTCCCAAGAAGTATGACGGTTTGGACGGCACCGAGCTTGCCATTAGTGAATCGCAGGAGCGTATGGCGGTCGTCGTTGAGCCTGAAAACGTTCAACGATTCATTGATCTGGCGGATAGCGAGAACCTGGAAGCAACGGTTGTTGCCAAGGTTCAGGCCGATCCTCGCTTGGTGATGGAATGGAATGGGAAGGTGATCGTGGATATCAGCCGCGATTTCCTTAATTCCAACGGTGCAGAAAAGCATATTACCGTTGCTCCTGCCGCTCCTGCTTGCTATAAGAAGGAAGTGGGCGATGATTTTGCCGCCGAACTGAAGGCTTTGGCGGGCGACCTTAACGTTTGCTCCAAGCGCGGCCTTTCCGAGCGGTTTGATTCCACCATCGGGGCCGGCGGTGTTTTGATGCCCTTCGGCGGAAAATATCAGCAGACCCCCGTTCAGGCGATGGTCCAGCTGATCTCGATGGAGGAAAAGCATACCGAGGATGTCTCTTTGATGGCATGGGGCTATAATCCCTTTGTTACCGAAAAGAGCCCCTTCCACGGTGCATATTTGGCAGTGGTTGAGTCGGTCTCCAAGCTGATTGCAACCGGCGCAAAGTATGAGGATGTCTATCTGACCTTCCAAGAATATTTTGAGCGTCCCGGCAAGGATCCCAAGCGTTGGGGCAAGCCGTTGGCCGCTTTGCTGGGCGCATTTGAAGCCCAGAAGAATATGGGTATCGCCGCCATCGGCGGTAAGGATTCCATGAGCGGAACCTTTGAAAAACTTGATGTTCCGCCCACCCTCGTTTCCTTTGCGGTTACCACCGGCAAGACCGGCGAGATCGTTCCCAACTATTTCAAAAAGCCCGGTAATAAGGTTTACCTTGTGAAACCCGAATATAATAACGATCATCTGCCTGATACCGCATCCTTGCTGGCGGTCTACGATAAGGTCTATGACCTGCTTCAAAGCGGCAAGGCAGTAACTGCCTATACTCCCGGTCTGGGCGGTATTGCAGAGGCGGTTATGAAGATGGGCTTCGGCGAAGGCTATGGCTTCAAGTTTGAGGCAGATCTTTCGATGGATGCCATCTTTGGCTATTGCTATGGCGGTTTCTTGCTGGAAACTGTTGAGGATATCGATGGTATCCTGATCGGTACCGTTACC
>JAFSBD010000280.1 GCA_017442025.1 Clostridia bacterium | reverse complement strand
CTCAATCTTTCGGAGGCCAACGCTTTGATCTTCGGGCCGGAATTCATCGGGCGGGTGGAGCAGATCGCCCATAAGATCAGCCGCAATCGGCTTTTGATCTATGCGGGCAGCGGTTGCCCCGCCTTTGCCGAGGACTATCGGGAGCTGACGGCCGACGCCTCCTCCAAATCCCCCGGCGTTTATATCACCTCCGACGATGAGGCCGCCATCTATTTCTCCTCCGGCACCACCCGATTTCCCAAGGCGATCTTGCACCTCCACCGCTCGCTGATGCATGCGGCGATCGTGGAGCAAAAGCATCACAACCAATCGGCAGAGGATGTTTTCCTCTGCATTCCGCCCCTCTACCATACCGGCGCCAAGATGCATTGGTTCGGTTCGCTCATCGCAGGCAGTAAGGCAATTTTGCTCAAGGGCACCCGCCCCGAGCAGATCCTGCAGGCCGCCTCGGAAGAGCGGTGCACCATCGTTTGGCTCTTGGTGCCCTGGGCGCAGGATATCCTCAACGCCCTGGATCGGGGGGATCTGAAGATCGATGATTTCCGCCTCAAGCAATGGCGGCTGATGCATATCGGCGCCCAGCCCGTTCCCAAAAGCCTCATCAAGCGTTGGCTGGCCTATTTCCCCAACCATCAATATGATACCAACTACGGTCTTTCCGAATCCATCGGCCCGGGTGCGGTGCATCTGGGGGTGGAAAATGTTCATAAGGTGGGCGCGATCGGTGTGCCGGGCTTTGGCTGGCAGGTTAAGATCGTGGATCCCGAAGGCAAGGAAGTGGCCCAAGGCGAGGTCGGCGAGCTTTGCCTTAAAGGGGATGGCGTGATGGTCTGCTATTATAACGACCCCGCCGCCACCGCCGCCTCCCTCAAGGACGGTTGGCTCTTTACCGGCGATATGGCTATGCAGGACGAGGAAGGCTTTATCTTCCTGGTCGACCGCAAAAAGGATGTGATCATCACCGGCGGCGAAAACCTCTATCCTGTTCAAATCGAGGATTTCCTTGCCGCCCATCCCGCCATCGGGGATGTGGCTGTGATCGGCCTGCCGGACGAGCGGTTGGGCGAGATCGCCGCTGCCATCATTCAGGTTAAGCCCGGCATGGAATGCACCGAAGAGGATATCAACGATTTCTGCCTCGACCTGCCCCGCTATAAACGCCCCCGCAAGATCATCTTTGCCGATGTTCCCCGCAACCCCACCGGCAAGATCGAAAAGCCCAAGCTCCGCAAGATCTACGGCTCGGAGCAGTTGGTCGCTTCCCAGAATAATTCTTAATAAGGAGAAAAAAGAACATGAACACCATTCTTATTACATCCGTCTTTTTAGTTTTGTTTTTTGCTGTCATGATTGGTGTTGGCTTCTATTGCCGCAAAAAATCCACCGATATTAACGGCTTTGTTCTCGGCGGTCGTTCCGTAGGCCCCTGGCTGACCGCTTTCGCCTACGGTACCTCTTATTTCTCCGCCGTTATCTTCGTTGGCTATGCCGGCCAGTTCGGCTGGAAGTTCGGCGTGGCCTCCACCTGGATCGGCCTCGGCAATGCCTTTATCGGCTCGCTGCTGGCATGGGTGATCCTCGGTCGGCGCACCCGCATCATGACCCAGCACCTCGGAAGCAAGACCATGCCCGATTTCTTCGGCAACCGCTTTGATTCCTCTGCGCTGAAGATCGCCGCCTCGGTGATCACCTTCGTCTTTTTGATCCCCTACACCGCCTCTCTCTACAACGGCCTCTCCCGTCTCTTTGAGATGGCCTTCCCCGGCGTCGATTATTCGGTCTGCGTCATCGTTATGGCCGTTCTGACCGCCATCTACGTGCTGGTAGGCGGCTACATGGCTACCGCCATCAACGATTTCATTCAGGGTATCGTCATGCTGGGCGGTATCGTAGTTGTCATCCTTGCGGTGCTCAACAATAACGGCGGCCTGATGGGCGCCATGGAGGGCTTGGCCACCGGCGAAAACGGCGGCTGGGAGTTCACCTCCTTCCTCGGT
>JAFSBD010000279.1 GCA_017442025.1 Clostridia bacterium | reverse complement strand
GAGGTTTATACCACTCGCCCCGATACTCTTTTCGGTGCTACTTATATGGTTATCGCTCCCGAGCATCCCATGATCGATGCCAATAAGGATAAGATCGCCAATTATGATGAGGTTATTGCCTATCGCAATACCGCCGCCGCCAAGAGCGATTTTGAGCGTACCGAGTTGGTGAAGGAAAAGACCGGCGTAAAGATCGATGGAATTTGCGGTATCAACCCGGTAAATGATAAAGAAATTCCCATCTTTGTTTCGGATTATGTTCTGATGTCCTATGGAACCGGCGCGATCATGGCCGTTCCTGCCCATGACACTCGCGACTATGAGTTCGCTAAGGTTTTTGATCTGCCCATCATTCAGGTGGTTGCAGGCGGCGATATTTCTGAAGAAGCTTTTACCGATGTTGCCACCGGCATTATGGAAAACAGCGGATTTTTGAACGGTCTCTCTGTTGAAGAGGCCAAAAAGAAGATCATTGAGTTCCTGCAGGAAAAGGGCAAGGGCGAACCCAAGACCAACTATAAACTGCGGGATTGGGTTTTCTCCCGCCAGCGTTATTGGGGCGAACCGATTCCCATCGTTCATTGCCCCAAGTGCGGTCCCGTTGCCATCCCTGAGGAGCAGCTTCCTTTGCTGCTTCCCGATGTGGAAAGCTATGAGCCTACCGATAACGGTGAAAGCCCCCTGGCGGCGATGGAAAGCTTTGTCAATACCACCTGCCCTGTTTGCGGCGCGGCCGCCAAGAGAGAAACCGATACCATGCCCCAGTGGGCAGGTTCTTCCTGGTATTTCCTGCGTTATATGGATCCCCATAATAGCGATGCATTGGCATCCGAAGAGGCGCTGGAGTATTGGGGCCCTGTCGATTGGTATAACGGCGGTATGGAGCATACCACCCTTCATCTGCTCTATAGCCGTTTCTGGCATAAGTTCCTCTATGATATCGGCGTAGTTAAAACTGCTGAGCCCTATGCCAAGCGCACATCCCACGGTATGATTCTGGGCGAGGGCGGCGAAAAGATGAGTAAATCCCGCGGCAATGTTGTTAACCCCGACGATATTGTTCGCGATTACGGCGCCGATACCTTGCGCACCTATGAGATGTTCATCGGCGACTTTGAAAAGAGCGCACCCTGGAATACCGCCAGCATCAAGGGCTGTAAGCGGTTTCTGGAAAAGACCTATAACCTTTTAGAAATGATGGTCGAAGGGGATGAGATCTCCAAGGATCTGGAGCGTTCCTTCCATCTTACCATTAAGAAGGTAGGCGATGATATTGAGCATCTCAAGATGAATACTGCGCTGGCAGCTCTGATGAGCCTGATCAACGAAATTACCGCCAAAGGCTCCATTACCCGCAAGGAATTGGAGATCTTTGTTAAGATGGTTTATCCTTTTGCTCCCCATTTGGGCGAAGAAATGTGGGAAACTGCGGGTTTTGAAGGGGATATGACCTATGTTCCCTGGCCGCAGTATGATGAAGCCAAGACCAAGGCCTCTGAGGTAGAGATCGCTGTTCAGGTGCTGGGCAAGATCAAAGGCCGCGTGATGATCCCTGCTGAAGCGGAGCAGGATGCGGTTTTGGAAATTGTTCGTGCCGATGAGAAGATCGGTGCCCTGCTGGAAGGCAAGAGCATTGTTAAGGTGATCTACGTCAAGGGCAAACTGATCAATTTGATCATCAAATAATTTCTTTAAGCCTCCCGTCGATGGCGGGAGGCTTATTTTATAGTTTTCTTGAAAAATGCTTGACAATAGGGGATAGAATGTGCTAATATATTTGAGCAAATTTATGCGCGGGTGTAGCACATCGGCTAGTGCATCGGCCTTCCAAGCCGAGGAGGTGGGTTCGATTCCCATCACCCGCTCCAT
>JAFSBD010000278.1 GCA_017442025.1 Clostridia bacterium | reverse complement strand
TATCTGCCGTTCAGGATATGACCAATTATCAGGTCAACGCAGTTAATGTGAATGTTGTTAACGTCCAGATTGCAGACGAAACAAAATAATGAAAAGCGGCGATCATTGATCGCCGCTTAAATTTATGATTTTAAAAGGCTCCCCGATTGGGGAGCCTTTTAATTGTATCACTTTTTGTTTTTGAAAGAACACCAGATCGAAGGAGCAAGGAGGGAAGAGGAATAGCAGCCGGAAAGGATGCCGACCATCATGGGAAGCGCGAAATTGACGATGGAAGAAAGTCCGTTCAATGCACCGAAGATCAAAACCAAAGCAATTGCCGCCAGCGACATTAAAGAGGTATTGATCGTTCTGGTAAGAGATTGGCTGATGCTCTTATTAACAAGATCAACAATCGGGAGTTTGTTGCCGGAAAGCTTTTTGTTCTCACGAATGCGGTCGAAGATAACCAGAGTATCATTGACCGAATAACCGAGAACGGTCAAAACAACCGCAACAAAACCATCATTGATGGGAATGTTAAAGATAACAAATACAAAGAAGACCATCGCAATATCATGGAATAAGGCGATCAGTGCAGTGATTGCGGCAGTAAAACCGGATACAACAGCAAAACGAATGGTAACATAAACAACGATAAAGATTGCTGCGAGTGCAATCGCGATCAAACCGTTGGTTAAGAACCGATGGCCGATCGCGGCTTCTACATTGGTGGTAGAGCCTTGCTCGATTTTATTATCTGCGTATTTTTCAGTTAATGCCTTATAAAGCTTTTCCTGATCCTCAGTCTCAAGGCTCTTAGTGCCGGAAAGGCTGATAACAAGGGAAGTATCGTCGTTTTGGTAACCGGTTGCATTTTGAGCAGTGGCATCTCTGCCCAGGGTTTTATTAAACAAAGCTTCCACTTCGGTGGCGTTGATTTCATTGCCGGTGTAGCTATAGGTGATCTTGGCACCGCCGCTGAAGGTGATATCCAGCTTAACACCGTTGATGAACAGGCCAACGATCCCGGCCAGGATCAATGCAAGGGAGATAATGTAGTAAATCTTTCTTTTTCCGTAAAAATCACGCATGATTATTCAACCTCCTTTGCAGCTTTATAGCCATAGAATTTCGGATTGGAAAATGCCTTATAGCAAGCAAGGGACTGCAGCATCAACTTGCTGGAAATGATGGAGAGACCGAAATTCAAAACAATACCGATCAATAATGTATAGGCGAAGGAAAGCATAGAGCCTGTACCAAAGATCATCAGAAGGATGCCGATCACAGCGGTGGTTACATTACAGTCGAGAACAGCACTGAATGCTCGATTATATCCGGCGGAAATCGCACCGCGCAATGTTTTGCCCGCGTTGATTTCTTCCTTAATGCGTTCCGAAATAATAATATTGGAGTCAACACCCATGCCGATGGAAAGGATGATACCGGCAATACCGGGGAGGGTAAGGGTCAGGCCCATCAGATGGAAGATCAGAAGCTGACCGGCAGTTTGCAGGAGCAAGGTAATGGATGCAACAAAACCGGGCAGACGGTAATAGATGCACATGAACAGGAAGATGATGCAAAGGGCGATCGCACCGGCAAGCATCATGATATTCAGCGCATTGGTACCCATGGTTGCACTAACGGCGGAATAGTTGGTAGATTCCATGGTGAAGGGGAGGGCACCGGAATTGATCTTAGAGGCCAGATCCCGCGCTTCCTCAGCGGTGAAAGAACCGCTGATGTAGCCGCCGCCTTCGGTGATGGCATCTTTAATAGTTGCAACGCTGATGAGGGTATTATCCATCATGATACCGATGGTATCTCCAATGTGATCGCTGGTGGTATCAGCGAAAATTTTGGTTCCCTTATCATCGAACTCCAGGCTGACACCGTATTGACCGTTGATCAGGCCGGCTTCTGCGCTTTTAACATTGCCGCCGTCCATGAACTTTTCGGTGATTTTATAGTCGGCATGTCCGCCTTCGTATTCATATTCCAAAGCACCTTCTTCGCCGTGTTCGGCTTCCTCAACAAGGGCGAAGGTTAATTGAGCGGTTTCGCCCAATTCCTTAATCGCTTCAACCGGATCATAGTTCTTCTCAGCGGCCTGCCAGGGGAACTCAACCAGGATCTGCTTATTCTGTTTATCGATGGTTACGGTACGGTCGAGGATATTATTACCGTCCAACCGTAATTCGATAACTGCTTTGGCAGATTCCAACTGATCGTCGGTAGGGACGATATTATCATCTGCCGATTGGAATGTGGCACTAACGCCGCCTTTAATGTCGATGCCGAATCGCATATAGCCATTGCCTTCGCTATACATACCGAACGCGGTATAGCCGACAATGGCAAGGATGATCAGCGCGACAATAAAGAAAGAAATTTTTTGCCAGATATTGGCTTTTCTCTGTCTCATTGTTACCTCCTCGCCGACAGTGAAAACTGTCGATCATAATTTAAAAACTAAAAAATATTATATTATTTTATATAGTAAATGTCAATTGAATTTTACAGATGTTTGAAATAAACGCAGACATCCTTCAACGGGCATTCGCCGCAATTGGGTTTGCGGGCATCACAGACTGCTCTACCGTGGTGGACCAGGTTATGGCATAACTTTGTCTGCCGCTCCGGAGGGATGATCGCTTTAAGTTGACGTTCCACGATTTCCGGATTTTTGCTGGTTGTCAAACCTAAGCGATTGGAAAGACGAATGCAATGGGTATCGGCAATGATCGCAGGTTTTCCGTAAATATCGCCGCAGATCAGATTGGCGGTCTTTCGGCCGATGCCGGATAGACTGGTAAGGTCCTCGATGTTATCCGGTACCTGTCCGTTAAATTTTTCCAGAATGGTTTGGCTCATTTCGATAATGCTCTTTGCCTTGCCGCGGAAGAAGCCGCAGGAATGGACCATTTCGCAGAGTTCATCAAAATCTGCCGATGCAAAAGCCTCTAAAGTCGGATATTTTTCAAAAAGAGCGGGAGTTACCTTGTTGACCCGTTCATCGGTGCATTGGGCCGATAATCTCGTTGCAATCAGTAACTCATAGGGGTGAGTGTAGTGCAGCGCACATTCCGCTTGCGGATAGAGTCCATCCAGCGTATCTAATATAAACTGAATTTTTTCGGCTTTCTTCATTCTTCCTCCTTGATTTTTTGCCAGTATTGTTTGGAAGCGGTTTCAACTTTATTCTCCCCGTATTCATAATAGGTCTTACCCTTGAGATCTTCGGGCATGTAATTTTGCTTGACGTAATGATTGGGGAAGGGATGGGGATAGATATAACCTTTGCCGTGTCCTAACTTTTCAGCACCGCCGTAGTGGGAATCCTGAATATTGGAAGGGATCACCTGCCCTTTTCCGTTGCGGACATCCTCCATTGCCGCGTCAATTGCATTGATGGCAGAATTGGATTTTGGTGCAGTAGCCAAAAGGATGGTTGCTTCCGCCAAAGGAATTCTTGCCTCGGGCAGGCCAAGGGCCTGGGCGCAATCGACGCAGGATTTAACAATGGAGATCGCCTGGGGATAGGCCAGCCCGATGTCCTCGGCTGCAATCACCATCAAGCGGCGGCAGGGGGCGATCAAATTTCCGGCTTCCAGCAAACGTGCCAGATAGATCAGTGCCGCATCGGGATCGGACCCTCGGATGGATTTTTGGAAGGCGGAGAGAATATCATAGTGATAATCCCCGTCTTTATCATAGTGGTTACCGCTGCGTTGAGAAGCTTGACTGATCATTTCATCGGTAATCTCATTGAAATCCTTTGTTAGTCCGAGGGAAATGATTTCAATGCAATTGCAGCATTTTCGAACATCCCCTCCGCAACCGTAGGCGATGCGTTTCAAATGTTCGTCTGTGTATTTGATGGTGAAGCCGCGTTGATCTTCCAGGTAGGAAATGATGCGCTTTATGAAAGGAATCATTTCTGCAGCTTCCACCGGCTTGAATTCAAATACCGTGCATCGGCTGAGGATCGCATTATAAACATAAAAATAGGGATTTTCGGTTGTTGATGCGATCAGGGTAATGCTTCCGTTTTCGATAAATTCCAGCAGGGATTGCTGTTGCTTTTTGTTAAAATATTGGATCTCATCCAAATAGAGCAAGATCCCGTTGGGGGCTGTAAAGGGATTGATATCATTGATGATTTCTTTTATATCGCTGATGGATGCGGTGGTTGCATTCAGTTTATAGAGTTTGCGATCGGATTTTTGGGAAATGATTCGGGCAAGGGTTGTTTTACCAACACCGCTCGGTCCATAGAAAATCATATTGGGAATTTCACCGCCCTCGGCAATGGAGCGCAGTAGTTTTCCTTCGGCCAAAAGATGACGCTGGCCAACCATTTCATCAATGGTATTCGGGCGCAAAACATCGGATAAAGGACGCATAATTTCCCTCCTTTCTTCATTCTTCTACATTATAACAAAAGGAAAAACCCGATTCAACTGTTTTTTACTTAAAAAGCCCATTGACTTTATCAATTAATCGATATAAAATAGATGTATTAAAAAATAAGGAGGCTCTCTACATGAATGAAGAGGTCAAGTTGCAGCTGAAAAAGACTGCAAATACCATTCGGGCTGACATTATTGAGCAGGTACATAGCGCAAAAGCC
>JAFSBD010000277.1 GCA_017442025.1 Clostridia bacterium | reverse complement strand
CTGGATCCGGCGTGGACCGTTGTTTTTCGCGGGGTTGTGAACGGAAAGAGCACCCAATGCAAAGATGAAAACGACTATTATAACGAAACAGCTGTTTTGGTGCAGGAGGTTTATTACGGTAACTTGACTGCCGGAGAGGTGGTTTATTGCTATGAAGATATGAAGGTTTATTATATGGACGATAAACCCTTCATTGAGCATTATGGCTACGGCGATCCTTTGGATCCGAAGGAAGAGTATTTATTCATCCTTCGGGAGATGAAAAAAACGCGGCAAGATGGCAGCCCGATCTATAGGCCGTATGATAGCCGCCATCCCAATATCAGGATCGGCCAATTGGAGCAACTGCAAAATAAAGCAGAACTCAACCACATTGAAAAACGCAATCTTGATGCGTTGAACTATTTTTATCTGGGCATGCGCGAGCAAGCAGAATAAGGCAGGAGGGCTTTGGTTATGAAAAAACGTTTTTGGTGTCTGGGAATCTGCGTAGTGTTGCTACTTTCCCTTTTTGGATGTAATAAAGTGAATACGTCCGATCAGGGGTTGCTTTGGCAGGATCTGGAGGAGCGGTTGCAGACCGTCGATGCTGAGAATTTTATGGATCGGGATCATGCCAAATTCATCGGTGCAAAGTTCGGCTCACGGAAGATGGAACTGGAGGTTCAGGCGGTCTATGATGGGTTCTTTTTGGCCATCGAGCCGGATTCGCCGGTTTATATTTATAAGGTGAATTATGAATGCGCCAATGATTTTCGGGCGGGAGATGAGGTTTCTGTCCGCTATGAGGATGCCTATCGCGTTGCGCGGGATGGGCGCATTGAGATGGATGCAACATCGGTAACCATCTATAATGAAGAGGATGATGTTTTCATTGCCGAAAAGCCGGTGATCTATCTTTATCCCGAGAAAGAAACCGATATTTTTGTTTCCCTGAAGATCAAGGGGGAATTGACCGTTACCGATCCCCTTTATCAAGAAGGCTGGCAGGTTACCGCCTATCCCGATGGGCGGCTGATCCATCAGGGGCGGGAGTATCCTTATCTCTTTTGGGAGGCAGAGTCGGAATTTGATTTCGATCTGAGCCGCGGCTTTTGCGTTGCGGGGGCAGATACCGAACCCTTTTTGAAGGAAAAACTGCGCTATCTCGGGCTGAACGAGAAGGAAAGCGCGGAATTTATGGAATATTGGCTGCCCCGCATGGAGCAAAATCCCTATAACTACATTACCTTCCAGCAGGAAGAATATACCTCCTGCGCGGAGCTGGAGATCACTCCCGCGCCGGATTGCGTCATCCGCGTATTCATGGCGTACCGCCCGTTGGAAGAGCCCATCCAAGCCGAGGCGCAGGAGTTGAAACCTGCCCAAAGATTCGGCTATTCTGCCATCGAATGGGGCGGAACAGAACTAAGCCAAGTGCCTTAAGGACACTTGGCGGCGATATAAATCCCTTGCGGGATTTGCGATATACTTTAAAAAGTGCGATATAGAACCTTTTTGGGTTCTGCGATATGCTTTTGCATATACCTTCGGTGTATGCAAAAGCGAAAAATGAAAAAAATTTCTCAATCAAGCAATTGCCGGATTGAGAAATTTTTTTATTCTCCCTCAAAGGAAAGATACCAATCGATGGCGATGCCGCCTTCCCGCTCGGTGGCGGTCATATGATGGCAGCTTTCTGAGCGG
>JAFSBD010000276.1 GCA_017442025.1 Clostridia bacterium | reverse complement strand
TATGCCTATGCCGCCGCAGGCAGTACCGTTCCCCTGAATTACGATCTGGGCGTCAGCGGCTACTCCTTGGTAGGTACCTATACCGGCACTACCCTTTCGGGCAATCAGCTCACCCTGGGCAACGAGGATGTAACCGTCCTTGCCACCTATGATGCAAATGCCACCAATGATTATATCAAGGTTGTTTCCTATAACATCAAGACTCTTTGCTATAATCACGCCGATCCCAGCAGCACCTCCGATCAGTTTGAGGCGGTTGCCGAGGTGCTTCGGGCGGCGGATGCCGATATTGTTGGTCTGCAGGAGGTGGATCAGTATACCTCCCGCAGTGGTTCGGATAAGAGCCAGGTAGAAGAACTTGCCAATGAGTTGGGTTATCCCTACTATCACTTTGTCAAGACCATCAACTACCGCGGCGGGGAATACGGCCATGCCATCATGAGCCGCTATCCCATTACCGATGTGGATATTTATCGCTTTGCCGATGCTCCCGGTGATATCGATGGAAGCGAACCCCGCGCCTTTGGGCGGTATGTATTGGATGTGGACGGTCAGGAACTCATCTTCTATAACGGCCATCTGGCCAATACCACTGCAGAGCAATTGAAGTATATGAGCAACTTTATGGAGGCGGATGTGGATGCCGGCAAGAAGGTTATCATGACTGCCGACTATAATATGCAGCCCTGGAGCTATAAGGGTTGCTACGATACCACCAAGTTTACCGCTCTCAACGGCGGCGACGACTTCAATTACTTTGAAGAAACCACCACCGATACCGATACTTCCCTGGATAACATCCTTGTCTCCGACAATCTGGATTATTTCTGGGATACCACCCGTGATAGCGGTATCTTTGTTACCGATTCCATCGCCAGCGATCACTCCCTGATCCACGGTTATATCAAGTTTAAATAATTTGCACAAAAAGAGGCTTTGTTCCAAAAAATAAAGCCTCTTTTTTGTTATATTTTCCAATATTGCAAATAAACTTTGCGCTATGGTATAATCAACTCAAAATTAAAAACAAACGATTTTTGACCGGCTGGACCCTGGCATGCAAATGCCTCAGCCCGTACGAGCGACCATTCCTTGATCTACTCGCAAAACCGATCAAAAAGATCAAAAAGAACCGGCGTCGACGAAAATCGGCGCCGGTTTGCGCATTTAAGGGTATTTTAGAAAGAAGGATGGTAAATTCAAGGTGAAAAAGCGCGATCAGAGCCGCGCATTTCAAAATAAATGAAAAGAGGTGTAAACAACATGAACTCAAAAACAAACAGGTTTCTATCAGCGTGGATGGCTATAATTATGCTATTCTCGATGCTTGCCGGAATTGCTCTGCCGGCAAGTGCAGAAGAGGCTCCGTGGCCTCGGTACAGTCAAAAACCGGAAGGATATACCGGGAACGAATTTGCCATTTCCACTCCTGAGGATTGGACGGCAGCGGCCGCCGAAACAGCCGCGGGGATTTGGACGGGAGTTACCCTCCATGTTACAAATGACATTGATTTTGCCAGTGTGGCTTTGACACCGTTCTATTATAATCAGTATTTCAATGGCATCATTGATGGCCATGGTTATGTCTTTAAGAATGTAAATATGACAGATTCTGCCACCTACGGTCCCAGCCTGGTGCATTCCCTTTCGGGCACCATCAAAGATCTGGGCATCGAAAGCGGCACTTTCCAAAGTACAAACGCTGCGGCCAAAGCCGGTGCGTTTGCCTCCCGCACCACCGCCAGCGCGGTGCTTTATAAGTGCTGGAGCGGCGCAACGGTGCAGGCAACGGTGCGGGGCGACCATTTGGGCGGCCTGATCGGCACCTGTACCAGTGGCGTTACTGTAGATAACTGCTATTTCATCGGTACCGTTACCGCGCCCACCGGCGCGGCCAGCGCGATACTGGGTTATGGCGGAAACCAGGGTGATGTCTATAATTCCATTGCCATGGGGACGGTTTCCGGTTCGCCCACAGGCATGATTCGGATGCACGGGAATATTTATGGTGCCATTACCCTGAACCCCATCAACAACAGTTATGCGGTGGGTATGGATGTTCTCAACTATAACGGCACACCCGCCAGCTATGAGGTAGAAGGTCTGGAAGTTAACGGTCATGCCTATAACAATGCCACTCTGCAGGCGGTCTATAAGGCAAATAGCGTTGCCGAGGCGGCCTGGAAGGCCAATAGCGGTTATGCCGATTCCGGCAAGGGCCTGGCGCAGGTTTATTATACATTGGATGCTAATGGTGCACTGAGATTCGGTACCGCCGATAATAAAGTGGTGCGGATCACCATCGCCAATGGCAACGAAACAAGCTATTTATATAAGAAGACCGGCGATACGGTTACCCTAACCATTCCTGCAGGAAAGGGTGTGGTTGTTGAGGGTGCGGTTTCCACCGGAACAACATTGACCGTTGGCACTCAGGATGCCACCGTTACATATGTTACCTATGAAGAATCGGAACTCTATCGGAAAAAAGTAGAACTGCAGGATATTATTACCAGATATCAAGGCTATAATCCAAGCTACTTTACCAATTGGGATCCCATGCAAACCTGGCTGGAATCTGCGGAAACGGTTGTTGCCGATAATGCAGCCACTTTGGCGCAGGTGCAGGCTCAGATTGATGCAGAGGCGGCATTGGATAAGTCCACCGTCGCATTTGCGTATCCCAATTATCCTCCGATGGCGGACTATGAGATCTATCAACCGATCGGTGGTATTACTCATTATTCGATCAGTAATAAAGCCGATTGGCTGAAGGCGGTCGCGTTGAGTAATGCCAAAGATACCTCTGTTACGGCGGATAGTTTCGCAGGGAAGACCTTGCATCTGACCGCCGATATCGACCTGGCGGACGAGACCGTTCTGCCCCTGGCCTACGGTCATTATTTCAGCGGAACGCTGGATGGCCATGGATATGTCTTTAAAAATGTGGAGATGGAAGATTCCGATCCCTATGGTGCCACCCTGATCTATAAGGTCTACGGTACGGTTAAAAACCTGGGCATTGAAAGCGGTCTGTTTGTCAACACCAGCTCTACCGCAAGAAATGGTGCCCTCACCTCCGTTACAGGCTCGGCGGCCCTGCTTTATAATTGCTGGAACGGCGCAACGGTGCAAGCTACTGTTAGCGGCGACCATTTGGGCGCGCTGGTGGGCAATATGACCAGCGGCGGTATCATCGACAGTTGCTATAATGTGGGTAATGCCACAGCGGCCGCCGGTGTTGCCAGCAGCCTGGTGGGCTACGGCGGTAATAAGAGTAAGGTCTATAACTCTATTGGTATGGGGACAATAACGGCACCTGCCAATACCGGTATGGTGCGCATCCATGCGAATATCTATGCCGGAACAAACTTGATGCCGCTCTATAACAGTTATGCGGTGGGCATGAATCCGCTTCATTATAATGGATCACCCTCCGGCTATGATACCACCGGCCTGACCGTCAACGGCCACGCCTATAACGACGCTACCTTGCAGGCGGTCTATAAGGCCAACAGCGTTGCGGAAGCGGCTTGGAAGGCCAATAGCGGTCATATTGATTCCGGCAAGGGTCTGGCGCAGGTCTATTATACCTTGGATGCCAATGGCAACCTGAAATTCGGCACCGCTGAAAATAAGGTTGTCCGCATCTCCATCGTCAACGGTAGCGAGACCACCTATTTATATAAGAAGACCGGCGATACGGTTACTCTGACTGTTCCCGAAGGAAAGCTCACCATTGTTGAAGGGGCGGTTTCCACCGGAAATACATTGACCGTTGGCAGTCAGGATGCAACGGTGATGTATGTTACCCAGGAAGAATCGGAGATCTATCAGAAAAAATTAGAATTGCAGAGTATCATCACCAGATACCAAAGTTATAATCCCGGTTACTTTACCGATTGGGATTCCATGCAGGCCTGGATGGCTGCGGCGGCAGTGGTTGTTGCCGATAATGCGGCCACTTTGGAGCAGGTGCAGGCACAGATCGATGCCGAAGCGGCATTGGCTAAGCCCACCGTTGCATTTACTTATCCCAATTATCCCTCCATGGCGGAATATGAGCTTTACGCTTCTGTTTCCTCCATTACCGATTATTCCATCAACAATAAGGCGGATTGG
>JAFSBD010000275.1 GCA_017442025.1 Clostridia bacterium | reverse complement strand
GATCGGTTTTATTCGAAAGGATCAGCATGGAGGTGCGGCCGCAGCGCAGTTCGATGCTGCTGCGGGAGCGGATGCGGTGCACCTTCCAAAGCTCCCGCGACGAGTTGAAACGGCTGGAGTTGCGGCGGATGATTCCGGCTTCGCAGAGGATGGTGACGCGGAGCAGCAGGTGGTGCAGGGCCTTCGCCTCCGCAAGGAAAAGGGTCAGGAGCAAGACGGTTGCGATCACGGCAGGAAAATCCACCGTCTGCAAAAGCTCTTTTTTCGCGTATTGCCGATCTTGATAGGGCAGAGTTCGCTCCGTCAGGGTATAAAAAAGCAGTTGAATCATTGAGATGACCGAGCCGAAGAAGAATAGACAGAGCATCGCACACAGCAAAAGGGCGCACCAAACAAAGCCGAAGATCAAAATTCCCTTTTTGGTGGTAAAGGTGAATTTTTGATGATCGGGCTCGTATGTAACCTCCCGCACGGGGAAGTGTTTGGCGATTTGATTCAGTAGCATACTTTGTTCTCCCTTTGCTTCAGTATATCATCGAGGCCGCCACTTTGTCAAGAAAGCGAGCAGGCAAAGGCCGAACCCGATCAAAATAAAGGTAGGAGATAGCCCAAAGCTGCGGCTGATGAAGCTCCAAAGAAGCGCACCCGTCGGCATGGCGCCTACGGTCACGACGGTGTAGAGCCCCATAACGGCGGTGATCTCTTTGGGCTCGGCCTTGCTTGAGAGGGTGTAGGCCGCTTGGGAGAAAAACCAAAAATCCAGCAGACCGTAGAGCAGGATGCACCCGCCGATCAGCCAAAGACTGTTGCTGCGGGAGAGCAGCAGATAAAGCCCGCCCATCGCCGCCACCGTTGGGGCGGTGGAAAGGGAAAAGCCCTTGGCTTTCAGCCAAAAACCGAGCAGGGCGCCCAAGCCTAAAAGACCCAGCGCCAGCCCGTAGGCGCCGCTACCCATGCCGTGCTCCCGCACCAGCGAAACAAAGGTGACGTTGTAGTTGGCACCGAAAAAACCGACGGCAAAGATCCTCAAAAGCATCGGCAACCGTGGGCGAACCTTGGGTGCAGTTCCTTTTTGGGTTTGGGGCAGCTTCAGGGTGCAAAGCAGGGCGATGGAGGGCAAAAATGAAAGACAGTTGACCAAGATCGGTAGCGGCGCGCCCCACTTGGCATATAGCAGCCCGCCGAGGATGGGGCCCAGCCCCCGCGCGCCGTAGGTGATCACCGTCAAAAGTG
Organism: Clostridia bacterium; assembly: GCA_017442025.1. Taxonomy (GTDB): domain Bacteria; phylum Bacillota; class Clostridia; order Oscillospirales; family QAKW01; genus QAKW01. Next base: position 376 of record JAFSBD010000275.1, on the reverse strand, counting down.
CCGTTCCGCGGGAAAGCTGTTCCGAGAGGCGGCGGGGTAACGATTGATATATGGGGGTCTGCACCGCCCGAATGATTCCCCATACCCCGCCGAAAACCAGTAAAAAGATAAAGCTGACCGCCTCTCGCCGCGCCATCCACCAGAGCAATAGAGATAGGGCGGCAAGCAATAGCTCGCTGCCGATCAGCCAGGGCTTTTGGTTGCGGCCGTCTAAAAAGCGGCCGATGGGGTAGGAGAGGAGCGCTACCGGCAGATAGCAGGCCAGCATGTAGCCCGCCAGCGCGTAAACTCCACCCGCCAGCTCGGCGGCATACCAGGATAAAACCAGCGTTTGAATGTAGCCGCCGGTCAGCGAAAAGCCTTGGGCGATCAAGAG
>JAFSBD010000023.1 GCA_017442025.1 Clostridia bacterium | reverse complement strand
TCGGCGCACCTCGTTGCCTGCGCTTCCTGCGATATGAGGCGTCAGAATGCAGTTTGGCAGTGTGTAGAACGCGCTATCATCTGTCGGTGGCTCAGGGAAAGTAACATCCAGAATAGCGGTAAGATCGGGGCGGTTTTTAAGCACTTCGATCAAATCGTTTTCAACCACCTGCGCACCTCGTCCGGTGTTCAAAAATGTGGCATAAGAAAACATTTTTTCAAAGAGATCGCCACCAAGCAGTCCTTTGGTTTGCTCATTATCGGCAAGGTGGTTGGATACCACCTGACACTCCTTGAAAAGCGTTTCAAGACCGACCTTCTGAACCCCAAGCTCTTTGGCTTTCTCATCGGGCAAAAACGGGTCAAACACCAGCACCTCAAGGTTATAGCTTTTAAGCATATCTATGACCAGCTTGCCGATCATACCTGCTCCAATGATTCCGATCTTCACATCATAGTTGCCGGGGTATCCGCGGAAGCATTGGGAAGCGGCTTTGCGGTCCCCCGTTTTTGCAAGGCGGCTGCTGCTGAAAAAGCCTTTATTGGCCAGAATGATCTGCGCCACGGTATATTCGGCAACGGGTACGGCATTGGCCGCCCATGCAGAAAAGACTTTGATACCGCAGTTCAGGAAGGGGCGGGCAAAGGCCTGAACAGAACCGGCGCCGTAAAACACCGCTTTAAGGCTTGGCAAACAGCGTTTTATTTCCTCTTCGGTAAAGGTAAGCATACCCCAAGTGGAGAAAACGTATTCGGTGGCTTTAAACTTTTCGGGCTCGGACAGTACGTCATCCTTGGTGTATACAGTATCATCGGTGGCATAAACATTTTTCACGTTTTTACGATTTGTGCACAAATATATCTTTTTCATTTTAAGATCTCCTTTAATGCCTCCGCTTCGGTTTCAAGGGACTCTATTCTGCCATCCGGCATAAATTCCAAAAGCAGATTTTTATTGTCATCAAAACAGCTTAAATAGTTTTTCCAAATATCCTTTGCAAATCTTAAAGGATACTTTTCTTTTTTGTTCCAATTAAAAACGTGTATATTCACAGTGTACGGAGAGAGCAACTTGGCATATAGGGTGTTTTCTTCTTCACTTCTGAACGAATTCGGCTGCCAATACATTCTGAGATGGGGGCTGTTTACAGCCACCATCAGTTCCAGGGCAGCTTCTTTTCGGTTGGTATAGGTGTTGATGTGACATTCCATACAAAGGGTTACATCTTCCGCTTTGGCAATTTCCGCGGCCGCATTACAAGCAGCGAAAAGTTCTCTCTTTTCGCTTTCTGTGTAATCTTCGCTGTTTTTATCTCCGCACCACAAGCGTAGCACGTTTGTACCAAGCGTTTTCGCCGTAACGATGTACTTTTCAAGTTCATTTATAGGCGTAACACCGATCTTGAAATACGTGCCGTAGGAACAACACCGGATGCCATACTGCTTTTGAAGCTTTGCGATCTGCTTTGCCTTCTCGGGAGGACAATGGACGTCGCTTCCCCATTCAATAATCTCCAACCCCGCTGTTTTCATCGTTTGTAATATCTCTTCCGGTGTGTTTTTTCGGAAAGATACAGAGCAAAGACCTGATTTATAACTCATTTACATCACCCATCTCAATATGAAGCCGATCGGTTGCGATGCTGTAGGCACGGTAGCGACCGTTACGATTGAAGAATACCCCGTAATCCTGCGGCTCGCCCTCGAACGTATATTTGCAAAAGCTGCCGTTGTATTTTATAACGATTTGACCGTCTGATACGATGATATCGGTCTCTTTTGCTCCGTCAAACAAGAAGGCAGGAACCAAAATCCCATCAGCACCCGAAAAGGCGAGATCAACTCCACCGCTTGACACGGTGCATTTTTCGGTAAACAACCGTTCTTCGTTCAAAACGCAATCAAAGGTTCCCGTGCATTGACTGTCGCATTCGTTTTTTGAAATTAAAACGTGTTTTACACCGCCCTCAGCCGAGCAGATGATACGGTCGGCTGTATTTTTATAGCCGCAAATCGATAAGGGGTGCGGGTTCGGTGTTTCAAGCTTATAGGCGGTTTTCCCTGCAGGGCACGGCACCGAAAGACACACTCTTGTGTCGCAGTCTTTCTTGTGAACACGACCCAAGCCGTTGGCATCATAGGCGGTATCTGCATTGCAGTCAAATTCAAGAAAATAACCGCCTGCATTCATAAATACCTTATGAAAATCTTCGCCTGTTTCGGCAATAAAACGGCCAAGATCAGAATGTGCAGCGGTCGGCTCAATGCGATCATCGGCCACAAGGTAAGCAAGATACGCATTGGAAGCCACCGTTATCATATATTTATTAAAATATGCATAGCCTTCACACCCCAATTGCAAATCGGGATCAAAATGATTTTTGATATGGCTCATAGGCTTTTCCTGAAGCCACCGCATACAGGCTTCGGCCACCTTCTTCGCCGCCGCTTTAAATAGAACTGCTTTTTCAATGTTGCCTTCTTTATTAAGAAGTGTGGCTCGCAGTTCGTAATAATTTGCCTGCAGCATCTCGTTGTGGATGCATTGATTGCTCCGTCCACCAAAAGCGAGTTCTCCTGTGACCGACTGCATTTTAAGGGTAAGATCATCCGAATCCCGCATCATTTTCTCAATTCTTGCTGTATATTTTCCGTCGTATCCCATAAACAGCGATAAGCCGATCAAATTTCTCGCGACCAGATCGTACACCATTGGTTGATGCGGCCCCGACAGACTATGATCTCGATACATTCCGTTTTCATCAAGGCGAAGCAGTTGGGATGGGAGCTGATGCTCAAGGAAGGCATCGGTGGGAATACCGCACAAAAGGCCTCTTGCCTGCTCACTAAGCACAGCAAAATATGCCCAATTGGCAGGGGTTGGGTTTTCTTTGGACACAATGTGGGAGTAGCTTTTTGGAATATCCAGCGCGGCAAGCTTTTCTTTCCATTGTGATAACTGCTCCATACGGAATACGTCCGTTTTTTCAAGCTCCATCAATGCGTGGCATACCTCGCGGATGGAAAAGTTATTTCCTCCCTTTGATTTGTTTTGCGGGTGGGCAAACCCGTATAAGCAAAGGTCGATGATCTCAACAAACGTGCTTTTAAGTTCAAGCCGTCTGCCGTGCGCCATAAGGATGCCGATATTGGCGCCAAGGCGCGGAAAACCGTGCTCGGTAAGACCGTTGCGCTTTACTTCATCGATATATTCCCGTATCCGTTTCTCGGTATAGGCCGACAGCGATTTTTCCATTATGTCAAGATAAAGTTCTCTCACGATTTTTACTCACCTCGTTGTCTCAAATATCTGTGCCAGCGGTTTGCGCAGAAGACGGCAAAAAACGCTCACAAAACATCCAACCAATATTGCCGAAATAATGGTGCCTTCTCTAATGCCGACGAGTTTTCCTTTGAAAAATGCAACGGATAGTAAAGCCGAAAGAAGGACCAAACATATATCAAACACGATTTTCACGGTTCCAAACTCCCTTTTTATGGTGAGCGAAAGTGCTTTTACAAAGGCCTCAGGTGCATTAAGCATAACATCGGCAAGGCAGCCTAACGCAATGCCAAACCCCAACACAGCACTTCCTACTAACACAAAAAGCAATTTTGCCATATAGGAGTTTTGGGGCAAAAAGCGCGTTATCCAAACACCAAAATCGGTGAATATTCCGCAAAGGAAAAATAATGGGATCTGCAAAAACTGAATGGGTTTAAATTTGCGACGTAAGATCAGTATCTGTCCTAATAAAAAAGCACAGTTGGAAAAGATCGTCCACACTCCGAAGGACAGAAATGTGTAGCGAAGGCTGAGTACATTGGCAACCGAAGATACTGGAGAAACACCGATCTCGCCGTGTTTGGTCAGCGCAATTCCAAGGCCGATAAAAAACAAACTGATAATAAAAACCGCATAGCGCTTTACTGCTCTTTTCATAACAACCCTCATTTCTTTATAACTATATCATAAATCAATAAGAAAATATATGCTATACAAATTTTGCTCATTTTTATGTAAATCTTGCAAAAGAGGGTTTATGTGATATAATGAAAATCGAGGTGATAATCAATGCAACGTATGGTACAATCTGTTTGCCATTCATCCCATCTGCTCAATAAAGATCCCCACTTTCATGATTGCCACCAAATTATATTTATTGTGAAGGGTACGGTGGATTTTTGCGTAAATGGCAAAACGCTCCGTGCGGTTGCAGGGGATATTGCAATTTTCAGCCGCTATGAAAACCATTCGGTTTCGGGTTGCTCTGATGAATACGAGCGGTTTGTTTTGCATATTAATCCGTTCGTTGTTAACCGAAAAAGCCCGGTGTATTCGCTTTTGACCGACCGCCCGGTTGAATTTTGCAATATTATCAATGTTTCCTCGTATATGGCGGAAATCACAAATATGTTCAATCGTATTTTAACAGAGCATAACAGCGGGTCTAAACTTTCAGATGAAATGGAACAGTTGCTGATAAAGCAATTGCTGATTACCGTTTACAGATGCACAACCATAAATTTGGATAACACCTACGATGATGTTGTTGCAAGGATTAAAAGGCAATTTGAAAATGAATACGGCGAACCGTTCACCCTTGCGACGCTTGCAAAACAGCACAGCATAAGCATCTCCTCCCTATCCCACCGTTTCAGAGCGGCGACCGGTATTTCGGTTATGGAATATTTGCAATCCTGCCGCATGGCAAACGCCAAGCAGATGCTCGCCGAAACCGACCGCAGCATTGGTGAGATCGTTGAAAAATGCGGCTTTTCCGATAACAGCAATTTCAGTCGCGCATTCAGAAAGCTGACCAACATGTCACCGTCAGACTTTCGTAAAAAATATAAAGCGGAGTGAATTCACTCCGCTTTTGCGATGTATAAAAACTGCCCCAAAACTCTATTTTGACACATAGTCTTTATGCAGGATTAGGTTGCTTTTCTTTTTGTTCGATTTCTATTGCAAAGCATGGCTCGGTTTGATTTTTGTGAGGAGTGTATTTACTTTTGGGCATGAGGGTGATATAGTATTAACAGAATAATTTTTGAGGTGTATACGATGCAAAATAGCGGTTCACTTGCAAAATTTAAAATTTTGAGCGGGAGTATGCTCAAGCTGATTGCGGTTGTTTCGATGCTGATCGATCATACCGCGGTGATATTACGCGCGGAGTTGGCGATCATGGAAACGCCGTTTTTCGCCATCGGCGGCATAGAGATAACCCTTTATTATGTGATGCGCCAATTGGGGCGATTGGCTTTTCCGATCTTTTGTTTTTTGGTGGTGGAGGGCTTTTTTCACACCCGCAACATAAAGAAATATGCGGCGCAGCTTTTGGTTTTTGCGCTCATTTCGGAGATTCCGTTTAACCTTATGTTGCGCGGGAAATTTTTATTTCCCGCCTATCAAAATGTATATTTCACCCTCTTTTTGGGTGTTTTGTTAATTTATATTTTCGAGCACGTTGAGGGGCGGATCAAAAAAGCAATTCTTATGTTTGCGGTGGGCGCGGTTGCCTTTTTCTTGCGGGCGGATTATGGGCTGGAAGGGGTGCTGGCAATCCTGCTGCTTCATCTTTTGAAAAACCATCCCGCCGCGCGTGCGCTATTGGCATTCCCCCTATTTAAGAGCAAGCCGATGGCGCTGGCTGCGTTTATTCCCATCAGCATGTATAACGGCCAACGCGGTTTTATTAAATCGGGCTGGTTGAAATACGGATTTTATATTTTCTATCCGTTACATATGGCGGTATTAGTCATTATCAAATTGATTTTAAGGTAACAGGATTTTCTTTGGGCGCAGTTATCGTCAACTTGATTTAATAGAACAGCGAGGTGAATTTCACCTCGCTGTTGTTTTTCGGGGGTGGGTATGGTATAATCTATAAAATAATCAATGACCCTGAAAGAGGATTCGTATGAAATTATCATCATTTTTACATTTTGCGGAGTTTGGCATCAAGACCATTCTTTTTAAAAAGAAAACGCCAATTCTCGGAACGGTAATTCTTACAGATAAATGCAATCTGCATTGCAAGCATTGCTCTGTTAATAACATAACCGCAATTGTTCATCCATACAAACAAATTCGTCAAGAAATGCGGCAGCTATATGATATGGGAGTACGCATTTTATTCTTTTGCGGCGGCGAAACATTTCTTTGGAAAGACGGGGACCGTTCGCTTCGTGATTTAGTTATCGAGGCAAAAGAGATGGGATTTCTTATTGTCAATGTGGTTACAAACGGCACATTTCCGATTGATCTGCCCGAAGCCGATCTGATTCTTTTGAGCCTGGATGGCGACAGGCAACGCCACAACGAGATTCGCGGGGACACCTATGATACCATTATGGAGAATATCAGCAACGCTACGTCAGACAATATCTGTTTTTATATGGCGATCAATCAAATCAATAAAGATGTTGTGCGGGATGTATGTTTGACTGCCCGTGATACCAAAAATGTTCGTGCAGTATCGTTTAATTTTCATACACCTTATCCCGATACAAAAGAATTATCTTTAAGCAGAGAGGAAAAAGCCACATGCTGCGATACGATAGTTCAAGCAATGAAAGAGGGAGCGCCTGTATTCAACCTAAAAAGTGCTTTCCCATATCTCATTGAAAATCGTTTTCCGACACCGTGTCATCAGTGTGTTGTAATAGAAAACGGAAAACGATCTACCTGCGGTCGATGTATAGATGTTCCCGGTCTCTGCGAACAATGCGGATACTTTTTCGTTGCTGAATACACCCTTTTATTCAAGGGGAACCCCAAAATAATATTAGATATGCTTCGTACATACCTGAAATACATTTAGGAGAACTATGAGTTTTATTACAAGTTTAACCAGAATGTGGCTTACACGAACGGTAAAGCCGTTCACATTTAAAAATGAATACGACCAAACATTGCCGTTCGGGGAGTGTGAAAATCTTGGGTTATATGTTCACATTCCCTTTTGCGAAAGCATATGCAATTTTTGCCCTTATTGCAAGGTGCGCTATTCCGCCGATTTGTGCGATAAATACATAGATGCTTTAATCAAGGAAATCCACATTGTCGGCGGTCAAAACACGGAAAAGAAAACGGTAACAAGTCTTTATTTCGGCGGCGGCACCCCTGCACTTGCGGCACCGCGTATAAAGGAAATTGTTGATGCTTTAAATGAACATTTTATCATTACAGACGGGATCGGTTTAGAACTTCACCCCGACAATGTTAATGTGGAAACATTGCAAATTTTGAAAGATGCCGGTGTAACAAAAATCAGCATTGGCATCCAATCGTTCTGCGATAAATATCAGAAGGTTCTCGGCAGAACGAAAATGAACACCTCTGCTATGATGTCTGCTTTGGCGGCTGTTCCTGTTGAAACTGTTTCGATGGACTTTATTTTTGCGCTCCCGGAGCAGACTTACGATGATTTGAAATCTGACATTGATATGGCGTTTTCTTTGGGCGCAAACCACATCGCCATTTATCCGTTTATTGATTTTACCTTTACAAAAAGTCCTGTTGTCGCAATGCCAAAAAAAGAAAAACGCAAGTTGCTTGATGCAATTACGCAATACTGCTTGAGTAAAGGCTATCTACGAGATTCTATCTGGACTTTTTCAAGCGATCCGAATGCGAAATACTCATCCATGACCAGAGATAATTTTCTTGGGTTTGGTTGCTCAGCCACCAGTCTTTTTAAGGAACAATTCAAAATTAATACGTTTGATGTAGAATCCTATTGTAAAAGAATTGCTTCAAACAACCTTGCTACCTCTTTGACGATTCGTTTTACCAAACGACAGAGAATGATTTATTGGTTGTTCTGGACGGCATACAGTACAAAAGTAAACACCAAAGATTTTGAAAAATTCTTTGGTGTTCCTCTCAAAAAAATGTACGGTTTTGAGCTTTGGTTGGCAAAATGTCTGGGGTTTGCCAAGGAAAGCGACTGCGTTTACGAAATGACATTAAAGGGTGCGTTTTATTATCACTATTATGAGAATTTTTATACGCTGTCATACATCGATAAAATGTGGGGGATTATGCGCAAGGAATCATTCCCTGAAGAAATCAAATTTTAAAGCGAGGTGAATTTCACCTCGCTGTTGCTTTTCGGGGCTCTTATGGTA
>JAFSBD010000274.1 GCA_017442025.1 Clostridia bacterium | reverse complement strand
GTGCGTGATGCATGATTCGGTTCCGGCGGTCTTTGATCATGCTGATGAATTGGTGGAGATGGGGTTGGACGTGCCCAAGATCACCCGTGTATTTATCTCCTTGCAGGAAAAAGGATATCCCGTTTCCCGCAATGTCTATACCGTTGAGCAAGGCAAGCAGGAGCTGATGCGCCTGCTGGGGAAAGGCGGTGATTCCAATGCTTAAGGATATTACCTTGGGTCAATATTTCCCCGGAAATTCTTTTATGCATAAGTTGGATCCCCGCATGAAACTGTTGCTTACCGTTCTTTATGTTGTTGCGCTGTTTATGGTTTCCCGCTTTTTCGGGTTTGCCATTGTCGGTGCATTGATTGGTTTGGTGATCCTCTTTTCGGGCATCTCCCTCAAGGTGGTGCTTCGCGGGCTGAAGCCTTTGATGTTCATCGTTGTTTTTACCGCCTTCTTTAATCTTTTGTATGGCGGCGGTGATCCCATCTTCCCGCAGATCGCCTGGCTTTCTTGGCTGCGAACCGGTGGAGTGCGGAATGCCCTTTTCATGATCCTGCGGATCGTCTTGCTGATTTTAGGTACTTCCTATCTGACCTATACAACCAGCCCGGTCATGCTGACCGATGCATTGGAGCGGGTGCTGCGCCCGTTGAAGGTATTTCACCTGCCGGTCCATGAATTGGCGATGATGATGACGATTGCGTTGCGATTTATTCCCACTCTTATCGATGAAACCGATAAGATCATCAATGCTCAAAAGGCGCGGGGCGCCGATTTTGAAACGGGCAATATTGCTCGGCGCGCCAAAGCGTTGATTCCCATTTTAATTCCGTTGCTGATCTCGGCCTTCCGCCGCGCGGAGGAGCTGGCCGATGCAATGGAATGCCGTTGCTACCATGGCGGCGAGGGGAGAACCCGCTATAAGGTCTATTCCTTCAGCTGGCGGGATTTTGTTGCCCTCGGGCTGATGGTTGCGGTGATGATTGCAATTATTTTGATTTGAAAGTGAAATTATGAGCTCAAGAATTCTTCTCGCCATTCGATATAACGGCGCGGCCTTTGTTGGCTGGCAGGTGCAAAAGAACGGAAAGTCTGTTCAGGAGCAGATGCAGGATGCCATCGAAGAGATCTTCGGCCAAAGAGTCGGCGTTACCGGCTGCAGCCGAACCGATAGCGGCGTTCATGCGATGGAATATTGCCTTTGCTTTGATCCCCCGCGGCCGATGGAACTCAAGCGCATTGCCTTTGCGCTCAATTCGGTGTTGCCCGAAAGCATCAGCGTTCGCGCCTGCAGGGAGGTGTCCGCCGATTTCCATCCCCGCTATCATGCGGTTGCCAAGGAGTATATTTATCGATTCTATGATAGCCCTGCCCCCGATCCCTTTTTGAATGGGTTGGCCTTCCATGAGCGTAAAGGCTTGGATCAGCCGCTGATGGATCGGGCTGCAAAGCATTTTATCGGCACCCATGATTTTAGGGGCTTTATGTCCACCGGCTCCAAGATCGAAGATACCGTTCGAACCATCTATTCCTGCGGCGTGGAGCGGCGGGGCGATGAGGTGATCTTCAAGGTGGTAGGAGACGGATTCTTATATAACATGGTGCGGATCATGGCGGGAACCTTATTGTTTATTTCCATGGGCCGAATCGCGGAAGAAGAATTGCCCGCCATTATTGAGCGCGGCGAGCGTGCCGCCGCCGGTAAGACGATGCCGGCCTATGGCTTATATCTCAATCGGGTTTATTATGATGAAAAGGAGGTGCCCCATGCGTAAGGATATCAACCGAGAGGAAGAATTGGAAGAATCCTCCCGCGGAAGATCGCGGCAGACGATTAAATATATCCGTTATCTGTTGCTCCTGATCATG
>JAFSBD010000273.1 GCA_017442025.1 Clostridia bacterium | reverse complement strand
GCCCCTGCATCTCGCCTCACTGGGAAGACCCCCAGGGCGTGCCCCTGTCCGCCATCATCTTCGGCGGCCGCCGGGCCAAGACCGCGCCGCTGGTCTATCAGAGCCGGGATTGGGAGCACGGCGTGTTCGTAGGCTCCATCATGGCTTCCGAGACCACCGCCGCCGCCGCAGGCGCTGTCGGTGTTGTCCGCCGCGATCCCATGGCCATGCTGCCCTTCTGCGGCTACAACATGGGCGACTATTTCGCACACTGGATCGAGATGGGTAAAAAGATCCCCCATGCTCCCAAGATCTTCAACGTAAACTGGTTCCGTACCGACGATGAAGGCAACTTCATCTGGCCGGGCTTCGGCGATAACCTGCGCGTTCTGGAATGGATCCTGGATCGTTGCGCCGGTAAGGCCGAGGCTGTGGAGACCGCCATCGGTTACCTGCCCAAGGCCGAGGATATCAACATCGAGGGCCTGAAGGATATCGATCTGGATACCGTCAAGGGTCTGCTTTCCGTCGATAAGGATCTTTGGAAAGAGGATGTTAAGGGTATTAAGGAATTCTATGCCAAGTTCGATGAGTTCGACACTCTGCCCGCAGAGCTGAAGAAGGAACTGGCTGACTTTGAAGCCCGCCTCGACGCCTAATTAAAAACCGTTAAAATAGGCGATCTTTCCGTTTTTCTTCCCTCGCCGTATCGACATACGGCTTCACTCGGAGAAAACGAAAATCTCATCCCATTTGACGATCTCAAAAATCACATTATAAAAGCCACCCCTTGCGGGTGGCTTTTTCTTTTCCCTCCATCTGCCCGACCCAAATGAATTGGGTCAGTACAATTTAATTGTACTCCATCCTATGCGATGCACATTCGTCCCAAATGAATTGGTACAGTACAATTCATTTGTACTGAAAATTATAAATATCCCCCCTCTTGTAGGGGCGGTCGTCCTCGGCTGCCCGCCTTGACCCAAATGAATTGGGTTAACCTTCTTGCTGTTTTCTTTGCTTATAACACAAATGATTTGTGTTGGTATGCAAAAGCGGAGCGATTTTTCGCTCCGCTTTTTTAAATCATAACATTAAATTATAATGCCGACTCCTCCACCCTAAACCACTCACTCAGCATCCGGCGGTAATTATAGGAAAGAACACGGTCAGGCGCATAGCCCGGCTCGGTATAGAGCAATAATTCATCGCCCAGGATGAAGGCTTTGAAATGGGCAAGCTTGGTACCGCAGGTTTCTAAGTAAATATAGTATTCCATAACCGCCTGCATCGCATCATTGGGCAGATCGTGAAAGTGCGCACTTATATCGCGCTCCGCTTTCGCATAGTGGGGCATCATCGTTAACGCCCCTTCCCGCAGAAACTCCGATGAATCCACATCCAAAACCGTAGGCTTAAAAGGATCCCGAAAATGATCGCGATTGGCCTCCAATCCAAGGGCACCGGAAAAAAGCACCGCTGCCTGCACCCGCCGCTCATAACCATCGCAGATTGGCTCTATAATATCCTCGGCGTACTTGCCCTTCATCTCATCGAACGCGCTCTTGACCTCTTCAAAATCATCGAAAAGCTCCATCGCCAACGCATCTAATTTCGCGATCAGTTTTTTGGCATCCTTGAATTCGAGCATTTCTTTTTCCTCCAAATAAAAAAGTGCGCAACAGAAGTTGCGCACCGAAAAATGCAGAACTCCGTTTGCACCACACAAACAAATAGACAATCCCAAGAGAGACGCTAAATTAGAAGCCTGCATTTTTACCGAAGTAAATGCACGCCTCTGCTTAGAATCGTCAATATTTTGTTTGTGTGGTACCTTTATTATACCAAATTATTTCAAAATTACAATATATAAAGCAAAAAAGACCCTGCCTTGCGCTCCGACCCAAATGAATTGGGTCAGTACAATTAAATTGTACTTTCAACAACAAGATGAAAGCCCGTCTTCAAACGAGACGGGCTTCCTTTATAATTTGATATAACGTTGATTTCTGCTGTTTGGTTTCTCGGGGATCGTCATGGCAACTAGCTTTTGCTCAATGGCCGGATTCAGATAGTTTTTTCGAAAGGTTTCTTTGGATTTTAAGCCGAGCAAGCCCATGATGGCATTGGCCGTATAGGGGGTATCATACTCCATCACCGCCAGCAGTTTTTTTACATATTCCGAGAGGTTATCGGAATAGTTGACCTCGCTTAATATGTTGTTAATCTGCTCCAACATAAATTCGATAAACGCGGTTCCGCTTCCTTCGGTATGGCATTGGGCAATCACCCGATAATAGCCTTCCTGAAACTGTTCAATGCGGCTTTCGATCGGAACAAACTCAAAGATCGGCTTCCATTCCGCCAAAAGGGCGGTATGCCAAAGGCGGGCCATTCTTCCGTTCCCATCGGCAAAGGGATGGATGAAAACAAATTCATAGTGGAAAACCGCCGAAAGGACCAAAGGATGCACCTTGCTTTTGTTTTCCCGCATCCATTGAAACAGGTCCGCCATATGGCTATCAACCAATTGAGCAGGCGGAGCCATAAAGATGCAGGTGTCTCCGTTGAAAACGCCTTCTTCCCCTTTTCGGAAACTGCCGCTTTCATCAACGGTATATCTGGTCATAATACCATGCAAACGCTTTAGTTCGGAAAGGCTGTAAACATCAAATTTGCCGATCTCCTCATAGGCCGCATAGGCGTTTTTGACCTCTTGGATTTCTTTTTGTTCTCCTAAAACAGTACGCCCGTCGATCACATCCCGAACCTGATCTAAGGAGAGAGAGTTTGCCTCGATTGCCAGGGAGGAATGAATGGAGCGAATCTTATTATTTTTCCGCAGATGCGGTTTGGAATCCAAATTAATCCTTCCGGCAATATTACCGACCTTCTCGGAAATTTCGGACACCAAAGATAAAACCTTTTCTGTAATCTCATACGGGGGGATATAGGCCACGATCGCGCCCTCCTGACTTGCTTATTATCTTGCTTATTATCTTACCACAAATTTTGGATTTTATCAATATTATTTTCGAAAAATTTCCTGTAACACAAATGATTTGTGTTGCAAAGTGGGTCAAATGAATTGACAGGAAGGGCGGTTATTATTATACTAATAATACATACCATTTAAAAAGGAGGTGCATCGGATGAACGGTAAAAAAGGGCGGCTGCTTTGGGAATTTCTCAAGGGCAGCAAGCGGTATTTTCTGGCAAGCATCCTGATGGCGGCGCTGACCGCGCTGGCCGATATGATCAACCCCCAGATCATCCGCGCGGCGGTGGATAACGCCATCGGCGGCAAGCCGGCGGAGTTTCCGGCCTTTGTCCTTCGGCTGGTGGACCGCATCGGCGGCTTTGCCTATCTGGGCAAGCATCTTTGGATCATGGCGCTGATGGTATTGGCCTGCGCGCTGGTAAAAGTTGGGGCGCAATACGCCTTTCGGGTGGAGAACACCAAAGCCTCCGAAACGCTGGTCAAGACCATGCGGGACCGCCTCTTTGGGCACATTGAGCGCTTACCCTTCGGCTGGCACATGAAAAACCGCACCGGCGACATCATCCAGCG
>JAFSBD010000272.1 GCA_017442025.1 Clostridia bacterium | reverse complement strand
CGCCTTTGCTCCAGGGTTTGATGTGGTCCGCTTCAAAGCTTTCTTCTGAAACTTCGATTCCACACATAGCGCACTTGCCCTTGCCAATACGATAGATGACTGCTCTTTGATCCGGCGTAAAAACACGGTTTTGATCCTTAAGTTCCAAATACGGCATTTCTTCCAGGATATATTCTTTTAATACTTTGTGTCTGTATTCCAGATACTCCAAGCTATCACCACGCGTTGCATTGCTATACCGAATCAACCGCTGATCTTGCTCATCTTCCGGTTTTTCTGCATTTAAAATACGCTCGTCTGTAAATTTCAAAAAAGCTTCGCCGAACTTTTGAGCATAATTTTTTAAATCATAAACCTTTAAAAGGCTGTTTGAAATCACCGCCAAATCTGTAATTGCATATTTTTTCAAATGAGGATGAGGCGTATTCTTAAATGCCTTCTTAATAAATTCTAATGCCCGCTTTGTTTCTTTTGCCGCCGAATCCTCTAATGTAAATGAGCTATTCTGCTCATACATTTTCTTTAACGCCGGTGCGCTGATGTTGCTGGTTTTTCCATCAAGAATCTGTTTCAAAATTTTAGCGACTACATCTTCATATGAATAATGTGCATTATCAAACGAACAGTATTTAGGAAAAACATCGTTTTTAGCCAATTCTCCAACAACATTACGCATATTACCTGCGATAGCTCGTCTTTTTTCTGCTGCTTTTAAAGGCGTTCCGTTTTGTAAACGCAAAAAGGTTTCATCGATTTCCTCATCGGTATATCCAATAAGATGAACAACATCAATTGCTCGATTATTAAACTCTATTTGCAATTGCGCACTTAATTCGCTCCATTTTTTCCCCGCGACCTCTTCTCCGTTTACATCATCTGTATCCAAAGGCAATTCATATGAATCGTTTAAAAAAGAAAAAATTGCATTAAGACGTTGCTGACCATCAATCACGGCGTATTTCATCGAGCCGCCTTCGGCCATATCACGAAAATAGATTTTAGGTATATCAAAATCTTTGAATAAAGAGTCAATTAATAATTGATTTTGACTTTTGGTCCAAACCAAATCGCGTTGAACATCAGGTATTATTAAGTCATTACGGTCCTTGAGAAGTTTTAAGGCACCGATATTCATTGGCTGTGGAAATTTTACGCGCGGCATAGTTTCTGCCTCCCTAACGATTTTATTTGTTTACTGCTGAAGATTTATAGTAAATTATTGTAGGATGTCCTCCCCAAGATTAGTCCATGCAAACAAAGCAAAACCTCTTTCCCATCTCGCTGAGCTCATAAATGCTTTTTTTCTCTGAAAACTTTTCTTTTTTCGAGGGGATATGTTGGCTAAAGCTTGGATGTTTGCGCAAAACCTCATAATAAGCATCATCGACTAACTGCCTATCATAAAATAACTCAACCAAGCCAAGTCTATGTAGATTATCCAAATATTCCGGAAATTTCTGCGGATAATCACATTTTGTTATGTAGCATATATCGCTAAAATAGGGGGTGATATCTGTTTCTCCGCCTGCATCTAACTTCATGCGTATTTTTAACATTGCCATTTTGGGGTCATGGTGAAGATATTTTAACATTTTGCATTCATCCGCACAAAGTTGTTTTATGATTTCTACAAACGCCGGATGCTCATCATAGACTTCTGTATTCATGGATGCACCAAGAAGATTTGTAAACATCTCTCTTAATTCTTCTTTATGAGATGTATAACGCATCGCTTCAATTAAGGGGACCGCGATTGCAGGATCCGGAGTAGTAATGTTTTCTTCCCGAATCCTTCGTTTGGCAAAATATTCCGGTATTGCAACATCCAGATAACCGGAAATCCTATCGTATCCCCAAATCAAAGCAGTTACCGGTGCTAAAGCAATCCTTGTCGCGCCTTGAAGTGTCTGCCCGACCGTACTCAAGGCCGGATGTGCCAAATCGGCATATATTTCTTTTACAGGGAGTTGCTTCGCAATTTCACCGGCAAAGGTTTCTTTCGTTTTATTCGACATATAAATACCTCCCTTTATCGTCCATTTAATCGTTGCCGCTCCATCGCGATAACGCTTTTGCCCATAAAGCAAATAAGTGCCCTGAAATCTCAGGATTTCAGGACACTCCTAAACCGCATAGAATTATTCCCACTCGCTCCCGAAAACGGTGTCTCAAACAATTTTACGTAGGTATTTTCACTCATATTATCAGGAGTGTTCAGATTATCCATTAAATATGGACTGTCAAGATTTTTGTTGTCATCGTGTTGTCACGCTGACAAGGATATTATAATCAAATCAATTTGGTTTTTCAATAGTTTTAAAAAAATCCAATGAAAAGGTGCCGCAAAGAGCACCGACGGTGGTGGCAATGGCATCGGAGAGCATCCCTTGGTTCATATTCAAGGGCTCGCCCTTTTCGTCCATCAAGCCTGCGCACTCGCAAGCGGCATATAAAGTGCCCAGCGTATCAAACATATCTACCATGCAGAAAGCCAGAGCGGTGGTGAAAATCGTTAAGACCAGATTAGGCAGAAAAATCAAAGCCACTCTTCAAAACGGCGAAGAGGGATTGGGAGGTAAATTCGCCAAACGCTTGGAAGGGGCTGATAACAGAGATCTGCAGGGAATCGTAAAAACCGTCGACGGTCAGACCCAGCAGATAATAAAGACCAACACCGCCCAAGATACCGATCAAAACAGCCCCGCGCACCTTCTTATGGCTCATAATAACGATGGCCAGGAAGGTAGCAAGGGTTACCACCAAAGGCATGATGCTACCCCAATCCCGGGTCAGCAAATTAAAGGAGGCCAAATCTACGCAGGTGGAGGTGCTGGGAACAACGATCCCCGCATTTTGCAACCCCGGCAAAGCAATAAAAAGACCGATCCCGCCGGGGATCGCCACTCTTACTGCATCGGGCAAGGAATCAAATAAGATCGTACCAACAACGGCCGAAATGGCGGCAGCAATATAGATGGCGCCATAAGAAACGCCCAACGGATTGGAGCCATCCCCCAAGGGATCGGCAAACATATTCGCATTGACCATCAGGATATAGACCATCGCAAAGAAGGTGGTCATACCGGCAATCAGCTCGGTACGAACGCCGGACCCTCTTTCCTTAATTTTGAAGAATCGTTCTATCATCGTCCTCCTTTGGATTATTACCCTTTATTATAACAGATTTTTTACATTTTTCTGCCTTTTTTGCTTAAAAAAAGAGCTGCGAAAAACATTTTTTCACAGCTCTTTTATATCATTATTCTTCTTCGGGCTCTTCTTCCTCGGGAAGGACTTCCACCTTCAAACGCTCGATGCGGCGGTTATCCGCCTCCAAAACGGTGAAGGAAAGATTTTCATAGTCGACCTGATCGCCCGGCTCTGCATAACGCCCCAACTGCTCCACAACAAAGCCGCCGACAGTGGCATTATCATCATCAAAATCGCGGTCGTCGAATTCCACTTCGTCGAAGAAATCCTCGATGCGCATATCCCCATCGATTTCCAGCAGGCCTTCGGAAAGCTCCACAACCTCCGGCTCGATCTCATCGTTTTCATCCCAGATATCGCCCACCAGCTGCTCCATGACATCCTCCATGGTGAGGATGCCCATAACGCCGCCATATTCATCGGTAACAACCACCATATGGCTACGCTTTTCACGCATCATTCGAAGGACATCATCCAGCGGCATTGTCTTATGAACAAAGACCGTCTCCATCAGCGTTTCCAAAATATCAGCATTGGGATTTTCGGTAAGGCTGCGGATCACCATATTGGCATGCAGAATACCGATGATATTATCAACCGTATCTTTATAGACAGGGATACGAGTATAGGTCGATTCCAGAATCAGATCCAGCATCTCGGCGCGATCGCTATCTGCATCGATGGCAATCATATCCACACGCGGCGTGATGATCTCATAGGCCTGCACTTCATCGAAATCAAAGGCACTTTGCAGAAGATCGCATTTCTCTTCGTCGATAACCCCTTCATCCTCCACCGTATCCAGAATGGATTCCAGCTCCTCTTCGCTGATGGGGGCGGTATCGACACTGCGTTTCCAAAGATGAGAGATCAGCTTGATAATACCATCCACAACGATAACAATCGGCTTGGTAATGATCATCAATACATAAAGGGGAATGGCAAACAGCGTTGAGAAGGTTTCGGGCATGGTCTTGACCACAACCTTCGGAACAATTTCACCAAAGATCAAGACAATAATCGTCATCAAAATGGTGGCGACCCAGGCCTTGGAGGGGCCTAACATCGGCAGGGAAATAACGATCATTGTGCCCACCGATTCGGAAGCGATATTCACCAGGTTATTACCGATCAGAATGGTGGCGAGGGCACTTTCATAGGTATTATAAATCTTATATGCCAGCTTGGCAGCGAGGCTCTTCTTTTCCTCAGCCGCTCTCTTCAGGCGAACCTTATTTGCAGAAGCAAAGGCGATCTCCGAGGAGGAGAAAAACGCTGAAAAGATCATGCAGATGATAATGATAATCACATTAAGCATCCTGCTCGCCCCCTTCCTGCTCATCATAGATTTCGCCGACCAGTTCCTCTAAGATATCCTCCACGGTAATGATACCGATAATCTTACCTAGCGATTGCACATAGGCAATATGGGTGCGGTTGGCGGAAAGGGTGCTCAGCAGATCATCCACCTCGGTAGACGCATTGATCATCGTAGCACTGCGCATGATCTGGCGAACGTTAAATGTTTCCTTTTTATAGTGACACTTCAGGAAGGTGCGGACACTCAAGGTACCCACCACCCAGCCTTCGTCGTTGACAACAGGCAAACGAGAATAGGTGCAGCTGCGGATCAGTTCCAATACCTTTTCATTTGAATCGTTCTCATGAACATACAAAACCTTTTTCCAGGGCGTCATAACCGCTTTGGCGGTACGCTCGGAAAATTCGATGGCGTTTTGCACCAGCTCTTCCGTTTCCTCATCGATATCATTTTCCTCAACAAAGGTTTCGATGATATCATAGAGCTCATCCTCGGTAACGGTGGGGGTTTCCTCCGCCTTCTTTTTGAAGGGGCGGCTTACCCAATTGCTGATAGTGGCGAAAAAGAAGCTGATCGGAGTCAGCACCTTCATCAGGAACACCAGCGAACCTGCGATCGCCAATGCAAATTTCTCATTGCAGGCCTTACCAAAGGCTTTGGGAATCATTTCGCCCAGCAAAAATACTACCACGGTTGAGATCACGGTTGAGATCGAAACAGCATAATCAGGCATCGATTCAATGCTATCAAACAGCGTATAAGTAAACACAGTGGAGAGCGTAGCGATACCCGCATGGGTCACGTTCGTCCCGATAAGCAAGGTGGTAAGCGCCTTATCAAAATGATCCAGAATATAGATCACTCGCTTGGCGCGTTTATCGCCATCCTCTGCCCGATTGGCCAACCGAATCCGATTGACCGAGGCCAGAGCGATCTCTGCACCGGCAAAATATGCTGCCAATAATAATAAAACAAAAATTGCGATTAAATAACCCGCAGGACTGTCATCCACGAACAAACCAACTCCTTTTAATATGTAGTTATCATTTATTTTATCATACCTATATTAGAAATACAATAAATATTTTGTTTATTT
>JAFSBD010000022.1 GCA_017442025.1 Clostridia bacterium | reverse complement strand
TCATCGGGAATGAAATCGCCCAGATGGCTATCTTCCTCTTCGCCGATGGGCGTCTCCAGGGAAACAGGATCCAGCGCAATCTTCAGGATCTCCCGCACCTTCTCCTCGGGCTGATTGATCTCGCGGGCGATCTCTTCGCTGGTGGGATCGCGGCCCAGCTCCTGCACCAACTGGCGGGAGACCCGCATCACGCGGTTGATGGTCTCCACCATATGGACGGGAATACGGATGGTCCGCGCCTGATCGGCGATAGCGCGGGTGATGGCCTGGCGGATCCACCAGGTTGCATAGGTGGAAAATTTATAGCCCTTCTGATAATCAAATTTTTCAACCGCCTTGATGAGGCCGAGATTACCCTCCTGGATCAGATCCAAAAAGTGCATCCCGCGGCCCACATACCGCTTGGCGATGGATACCACCAATCGCAAGTTGGCCTCGCTCAACCGTTGCTTGGCGCGCTCGCCCTTGGCGATCTCCTTATTCATTTCCTCCAGCTCTTCGGCGGTATAGGCCTCAGGCAGGGTTACCAGCAGTTCGAAATCCTCTTCGGCGATCTCTTCGCCTGCATCCCGCTGCTCCATCAGCTTGATCTTCTTGGTATTTTCATCGCCCTTGAGCATCTGCTTGGCCAGCTCGATCTCTTCTTCGCCGCTGAGCAGAGGAACCTTACCGATCTCCTTGAGATAGACCTTAACAGGATCGTCTACCAGGGTATGCTCGGCTTCCACAACCCCGTTTTCCTCTTCCTTGGCTTCCACGATCTTAACAATGCTGGAGATATCCTCGATATCATCCACACTGTCTTCAATGATCTCGATGCCCTGCTCCTCCAGCAGATCATAGAGCTTTTCGATCTGCTCGGGATCTAACGCGACCTCATCGAGGATATCCATGATCTCCCGGTTGGTCAAAGAGCCCTTGCTCTTGCCCAGATCCATCAGTTCCTTATAAAACGCTTTTTTCTCAAAGTTCATCCTAATTCTCTCCTTTTAACTTCTGCATCAGTTCTTCCGGCGAAAATGCACCGGGATCGATTCGCTTGGCTTGCTCATCTTTGATAATGGCAACACATTCGGCCATCTGCTCCATAGGGTCCCCGTTCAGCATGGCGGTGTTGACAAAATAAGAGATCCGCGCCATCTCCTTCTCATCGAAGGCCTTGGCAAAGACCGGCGTCTGCGCGTCGGGCGATGCGCGGTATTCTTCCAAAATAAATTGATAGACCCTCCGATTGAAGGAGGTGCGGAATTGGTCGGGCGGGAGCCTCCGCTCCGCCTCCTGCCAGAGGTTGGGGTGCTTGGCGAGCAGGGCGATCAGCATTTCTTCACTGCGCGCCGCGCGGATATTCCCCGCCCGCTCGGGATTGACCCGATCATAAGTCCCCTTCAGTTCCTGCTCCTTGGCCTTGATGACCTGGCGTTGGGTGGTGGAGGCTTTGCGCTTGCGGTAACGCTCCACATCCATGCGGACCGATTCCACGCTGACCCCCAATTCCTTGGCCAGCTTGGTAATATAAACGTCCCGCTCCACTGCGCTCTCCACCGCCGCAACGGTTTCCACTGCCTTGCGCTGGTATTCCACCTTCATGGCGGTATCCGCAAGATCCAGCCCCGCCCGCAGTTTTTCCAACTGGAACTCAATGGGGGTCTTGGAGCTTTTCATCAGCATGGCGAACCGCTCGCGGCCGTAGGTCTTGATAAATTCATCGGGGTCTTTTGCCCCGCTCATCTGCAATACCCGAACAGGAATGCCCTGCTCCTCCAGATATTTGATGGCTTTATCGGTGGCCTTGAGGCCTGCGGAATCGTTATCGAAGGCAACAACGATGTTTTTGGCATATTTGGCTAAGATGCGGGCCTGCTCCTTGGTAAAGGCGGTTCCCAACGGCGCCACCGCGCCGGTGAAGCCCGCCTGGGAAAGGGAGACTACATCCAGGTTGCCTTCGCAAAGGATCAACGTCCCCTCCGGCTCGTTTTTGGCTAAATGCAGGCCGAAAACGCAGTTGCCCTTGGTATAGATCTCCGTTTCGTTGGAGTTTAAATATTTGGGTTTCCCATCCCCCAACAGCCGCCCCGAAAAGGCAACCACATTCCCTCTTAAATCGAAGATGGGGAACATCACCCGATTGCGGAACTTATCATAGGAGCTGCTGCTCCGCTCGCTCCGCGCCAGCAGACTGCCTGCCAGCATCTCATCGGGCGAGTAGCCCTGCTCCCGCAGGTGATCTTTAAGGGCGTTGAAGGAATCGGGGGCAAAGCCCAGCCCGTAGCGGACAATGGATTCCTTGGTGATCCCCCGCCCCAAAAGATAATCCAACCCTTCCTTGCCCTGCGGGCTCATCAGGGTTTTATAAAAGAATCGGGCGGCCAGCTTATGCATCTCATAGAGCCGCTCCCGCTTTTTGCGTTGGTAGGCGGCGTTGCGCCCCTCCTCCTCGGGCAGAGCCATGCCGCTCCGCTCGGCCAGGTAACGCACCGCCTCGATATAATCGAGGTTGTTATAGCGCATGGTGAAGGTGATGACATCCCCGCCCGCACCGCAACCGAAGCAATAAAAAGAAGCGGTATCCTCAAAAACGGTAAAGGAGGGGGTCTTCTCTCCGTGGAAGGGGCAAAGGCCCACATGGCGGGTGCCGTTTCTTTTCAGTTGGACGGCGGTAGAGATAATGTCGGCAATATTATTGCGCGCCTTCAGCTCCGCCAGAAATCGGCTATCGAGCGCCATTTAGAATTCCCATCCTTTCGGTAAGTATATTTCGCGGTAAAGATTGACAACATAAGTATCAGTCATCCCCGCCAGATGATCGAGTACCGCCCGCTCCACGCCCTCATCCTCGATAACAAAGCGATATTCGCTCGGGATCTCTTCGGGATGGTCGCAATAATGGCGGAACAATCGCTGGATCAACCGCTCGGCCTTCTGCTCCTCTTCCTTGGCGCGGGAGCCGGTATAGACCCGCTCAAACATAAAGGAACGCAGGGTATCCAGCGCGTTGCCGATCTCGGGATCGATATTGATGCCGGGGCAAAGGGATACCTGATCGTTATTGAGGCTATGATCCACCACCCCGCGCACCAGAGCGTTGATGCGGGATGCGCTGGTGGTTCCCAAAAGAGCGGTGGCGGAAGAAGGAAGATCCTCTTCCCGAATGATCCCGCCCCGCAGGGCATCATCGATGTCATGGTTAATATAAGCGATGCGGTCGGAAAGCCGCACCACCTGCCCCTCAAAGGTATCGGGCAGTTTATCGCCGGTATGGCAGGCCATGCCGTCCAGCACCTCATAGGTCAGATTGAGCTTTTCCAGCTTCCGCGCCACCCGCGCACTTTGCTCGTTATGGCTAAAGGGGATGGTGGAAACGGCATTGAGCGCCCGCTCCCCTGCATGGCCGAAGGGCGTATGCCCCAGATCATGCCCCAAAGCGATGGCCTCGGTGAGATCCTCATTCAGCCCTAAGCACCGCGCAATGGTGCGGGCGATCTGGGAAACCTCCAGCGTATGAGTCAGGCGGGTGCGGTAATGATCCCCCGACGGACTTAAAAATACTTGC
>JAFSBD010000271.1 GCA_017442025.1 Clostridia bacterium | reverse complement strand
GCGGAGTATGAAAGAAAACTTTTTGCAACGGTTATGGACATCGTTGATCATTCTCGGTGTCTTTATCTTGCTGTTTGCAACGTCTGCCTTTTCTCCTTTCTTCGAGATCGCCATTGCTGCATTGATCTGCATCTGCATTTACGAGGCGCTCACTTGCGCCGGTTGCGCCACTAAAAAGAAACTTTTAATCCCCAGTATGATTTACGGTGCGGCGGTTCCCCTCTCCTTTTTGGTAAGAGATTTTCTCTATCCCGAAAGAAACCCTTATTATGGTGTAATTATTATTTCTTTTATTTACCTGGTCTTTTTATTTGTTATTTTAATGACAAATTTTGAGAAGACTGTCTTCAGTGAAGCAACAGTAGCAATGTTTATCACCTTTGTTATCACTTGTTTCCTGAGTAACATCATTTTTATCCGCCGCATCGAAAACCATGGATTTTTCTTTATGGTTCTCTGCATTGTATGTGGCGCATGGTGTACGGATATCTTTGCCTATCTGACGGGGATTCTTTTGGGTCGGCATCGTCCCTTTAAGATCATCAGCCCTAAAAAGTCGGTGGAAGGATGTATCGGTGGATCCTTATTCTCCATCGGATTTTTCTTCTTATTCTGCTTTATATATCAAAAAATCACTCATGCGGAGATGAATTGGTTGCTCGTCTTTGTATATGGTTTCTGCTGCACCTTTATTGCGCAGATCGGCGATCTTTCTTTCTCCTACATAAAGCGCTCTTATGGCATTAAGGATTTTGGCAAGATCTTGCCCGGTCATGGCGGTTTTCTGGATCGCTTGGATAGCCTGATCTTTATTGCTCCGATGTTTTACGCATTGCTGAACGCTAAAAGCTTCATTGGGTGATGATTATGAAAAAGATTTCAATTCTTGGTTCGACCGGCTCTATCGGAACCCAAACTCTGCAGGTTTGCAGAGATCTGAACATAGAGGTTGTAGCTCTCAGTGCAGGGAGAAATATTGATATTTTAGAACGTCAAATTCGCGAATTTAATGTTCCTGTTGCCAGTGTATATGATGAGGTTGCGGCGGAAACATTAAGAGAGAGATTAAATGGATTCCCTTGCGCGGTCTATTCGGGAGATGAAGGCAATTGCATTGTGGCTTCTGCGCCGGAGGCCTCTATCGTTGTTACGGCAATGATGGGAATGATTGGTTTAAGACCCACTTTGGCGGCGATTGATGCAGGAAAAGACATTGCTCTTGCCAATAAAGAAACATTAGTTTGCGCAGGGCAGATCGTTATGCCGGCGACAAAAAAGAAAGGGGTATCGATCTTGCCGGTCGATAGCGAGCATAGCGCAATCTTTCAATGCTTGCAGGGAGCGGCAGGAAATTCCATCAACAAAATTCTTTTGACTGCATCCGGCGGCCCGTTCTTTGGCATGAAAAGTGAGGCGTTGAAGAAGGTTACGCTCAAGGATGCCTTGAATCACCCCAATTGGAGCATGGGCTCGAAGATTACCATCGATAGCGCAACATTGATGAATAAAGGTTTGGAATGGATGGAAGCCAAATGGCTCTTTGATGTTTCGGATGATCAGATTGAAGTGGTTGTCCATCGAGAGAGCATTGTTCATTCGGCGGTTGAATTTGCCGACCACTCGGTGATTGCGCAGATGGGCGTTCCTTCCATGTATTTACCGATCAAATACGCTTTAACCTATCCTGCAAGAGTGCAAAGCGGTGATTTTTCCCTTTCTTTGATTGGAAAAACATTGCATTTTGAGCAGGCAGATGAAGAAACATTTCGTTGCCTGAAGCTTGCAAAACAAGCCAGCCGCGCAGGTGGATTATATCCAACCGTTTTAAACGGTGCCAATGAACAGGCGGTTGCTCTTTTCCTGGATGACAAAATCGGATTTACTGAAATTGCAGATCTTGTTGAAAAAGCGCTGATGAATGTTCCTGCGGGGGATGCTGAAAAACTTGATGATGTTCTGCGGGCGGATCAAATTGCCAGAGAGCAGGTTCGCATGGATTACAAGAAGGGTGCTGTTTGATGCGTGTTATCTTCGATATTGTTGTAACTATATTGGTTTTTGGCCTGCTGATCTTATCCCATGAGGCAGGCCATTTCTTCACAGCTGTTTGGGCTAAGATTAAAATTCACGAATTTTCAATCGGTATGGGTCCCGCATTATTTAAGCGGGAAGGAAAACTTTGTCGATTTTGTATTCGCGCCTTTCCGATTGGCGGTTTTGTCCAGATGGAGGGGGAGGATGGCGATTCCGATGATGAAAATTCCTTCACCAGCAAACCGAAATGGAAACGTTTGTTAGTTTTAGTCATGGGCGCAACCATGAACATCCTGATGGGATTTTTGTTGATT
>JAFSBD010000270.1 GCA_017442025.1 Clostridia bacterium | reverse complement strand
CTGGCAATGATAATGCTCTTGGCCTGATATTCATCCCCGTCGGTAGAGCGGACAAGGAAGCCCTCGGCGGTCTTTTCCACCGATTCCACCTCAACGGGATCGATCTCACCGCCGAAGCCAAACATCTGCTCCGCCAGGCGATCGGCATACTCTACCCCGCTCACCCCAAACAAGCCGGGGAAGTTTTCGATGCGGGCAGAGGCAGTGATCTGACCGCCCAAAGCGGTGGATTCCAACAAAAGAACCTTCTTCTCGCTCCGAAGCAGGTAGATCGCCGCAGTCATACCGGCGGTTCCTCCGCCGATAATAATGGTATCAAACATGGATCTCCTCCGATTATTTCTTCAGATAAGCGCGGATCTCGGAAGCGTTGGTCAGCTTCTCGATGCCGCCATCGGTCTCAACGATCAGGGTCGGCGCGCGGTTGATCTGATAAGCATCCACCAACGCGCGGTTTTCGGCCGCCTCGGCATCCAGCTTCACATATTCAACCCCTGCCTGATCCAAGAGCGCTGCCGCCATCTTGCAGTTGGGGCAGGTCTGGGTGGTAAACAGCATGATCCGATTGCCGCCCACCAGCTCGGGCTCGGCATCGCCGCCGCAGCAGCCGCAGGCATGGCTGACCGGCACCTTATTGATGGCGATCTGCTGATCATAGAGCTTGCGGTCTTTAAATTCCTGGGCCTTACCGTCGTTCCAGTTCTGAACGGGGCGATAGTAGCCGGTGATGCGGCTGTAGACCTCTGTATTTTCCCCACACTGCGGGCAGGTATACTGCTCGCCGGTGATATAACCGTGGTTTTTGCAGACCGAATAGGTCGGGCTCATGGAATAATAGGGCAACCGATAGTTCTCGGCAATCTTCCGCACCAAGTCAGCGCAAGCCTTCCAGCTGGGCAGTTTTTCGCCCATATAAGCATGGAAAACAGTACCGGAGGTATAGAGGGTATGCAGTTCATCCTGCAGATCCAGGGCAGTAAAGATATCCTCGGTATAGCCGACAGGCAGATGGGAGGAGTTGGTGTAATAGGGAGTACCGTCCATATTGGCGGTGATGATGCCGGGGAAGCGGGCAGTATCATGCTTCGCCAGGCGGTAGGAGGTGGACTCGGCAGGAGTTGCCTCCAGGTTATAAAGATCGCCATACTCTTCCTGATAATCGGAGAGGCGGTTTCTCATATGGTTCAAAACATCCTTGGCAAACTTCTGGCCTTCCTCGGTGGTGAGGTTCTTGCGGAGCCAGCAGGCGTTCAGAGCGGTTTCGTTCATACCAACCAGGCCGATGGTGGAGAAATGGTTGGAGAAGGTGCCCAGATACCGCTTGGTATAGGGATAGAGACCCTCATCCAGGAACTTGGTAATAACGGTTCTCTTAATATGCAAAGAGCGGGCAGAGATATCCAGCAACTTATCCAGGCGGGCATAGAATTCCTTCTCGCTGGCAGACTGGAAGGCGATGCGGGGCAGGTTGATGGTAACAACGCCCACCGAACCGGTGCTCTCGCCGGAGCCGAAGAAGCCGCCGGACTTTTTGCGCAGCTCGCGCAGATCCAGGCGCAGGCGGCAGCACATACTGCGAACATCGCTGGGCTCCATATCGCTGTTGATATAGTTGGAGAAATAGGGGGTGCCGTATTTGGCGGTCATCTCAAAGAGAAGCTTATTATTCTCGGTTTCGGACCAATCGAAATCCTTGGTGATGGAATAGGTGGGGATGGGATATTGGAAACCGCGGCCGTTGGCATCGCCTTCGATCATGGTTTCAATGAAGGCGCGGTTGATCATATCCATTTCCTTCTTACAATCGCCATAGGTGAAATCCATCTCCTTGCCGCCAACAATGGCAGGGAGATCCTTCAGGTCGGCAGGCACCGTCCAATCCAAGGTGATATTGGAGAAGGGAGCCTGAGTACCCCAACGTGAGGGTGTGTTAACACCGTAGATAAAGGACTCAATGCACTTCTTTACCTGGTCGTAAGGGAGGTTGTCCGCCTTTACGAAAGGTGCAAGGTATGTGTCAAAGGATGAGAATGCCTGAGCGCCTGCCCACTCGTTCTGCATGATACCGAGGAAGTTTACCATCTGGTTGCAGAGAGTAGCGAGGTGGCTTGCGGGAGCGGAAGTGATCTTGCCGGGAACGCCGCCGAGACCCTCCTGAATGAGCTGCTTAAGAGACCAACCTGAACAATAGCCTGTGAGCATAGAAAGGTCGTGGAGATGAATGTCTGCATTTCTG
>JAFSBD010000269.1 GCA_017442025.1 Clostridia bacterium | reverse complement strand
GAAATGTGGATCAGACCGTCAACGCCTTCAATGATGCGGGCAAACGCACCGAAGGGCATCAGGTTCATAATCTTAACGGTGGCAACATCTCCAACGCTATACTGATTGGTGAAGAGAACAAAGGGATTATCCTCTGCCTTCTTATAACCGAGAGAGATCTTTTTCTTCTCATCGTCGATTGCCTTGATGTAAACATCGATCTCATCGCCAACATTCATGATATCGCTGGGATGCTTGATCTTATTCCAGGACATTTCGGTAATATGCAACAGGCCGTCAACACCGCCCAGATCAACGAAAGCACCGAAAGTGGTCAGGGACTTAACAATACCATTGTAGCGATTACCAACCGCGGCATTCTCCCAGAATTCCTGGCGAGCAGCCTTACGCTTCTCTGCCTCCAGAGCGCGCATGGAGCCGATCACCTTTTTACGACCGCGAACAACAGAGATCTCAGCGATCTGCAGTTCAACGGTTTCGTTCATCATAGTATCAAAATCGAAGCTACGGGGCTTACCGGAAAGGGACTTGGGAACAAACACGCGGGACCCATCGATCATAACGGTGAGACCGCCGTTGGTAACCTCAACAACCTTACCCTCCAGGGTAGCCTTCTCTTCGCATGCCTTCTCCAGCTTTTCAAAGCCGGCCAGGGCATCTACCTTCTTCTTAGAAAGAGCAACAGTACCTTCGACATCATTCACTCTCAATGCGATGCATTCGATCTCATCGCCAACAGCAACATCTCTCATCAGATCAAAAGAAGGATCTGCAGAGAAATTATCTCTGGTGATGAAGCCGGAATACTTAGTTCCAAGGTCGACTTTAACTTCGGAAGGATTAATTCCGACAACAATGCCCTTCACCCTATCTCCATTACTAATTACTTTCAAGGAATTCTCAAGCATTTGCTCAAAGGTTAATTCTTCCTCAACCAAGTTGACATTTTGTTCCGACATAATACGTTTTACCTCCTCGATGATACAGACAGGGGTGGAAGCCCCGCCTGCAATACCAATCCTCTCTTTATATAACAAATTTATTGGTACCTCATTAGCTTGCTCGATTAAAATCGTGCAGGGGCAGACTGCCTTCGCAATGGAATGCAGCTTTGCCGTGTTGGAACTCTGCTTACCGCCGACAATGATCATTGCATCACTTTCCGCGGCAAGGGCAGCTGTTTCTTGCTGCCTTATATGAGTCGCTTTACATATTGTATCATAAAGTTTCAAATTTTCAAACTTTTTTTTGAGAATTAATAAACATTTTTCAAATTCTTTTAAATTAAAGGTGGTTTGCCATACAACAACTATGTATTTTGACGAAAAAGAAGGGTTATTTTCGGCAATTTCCTCTAATTCTTCCGCATTGCGGAAAACATATGTTTCCTCTCCGCAATAACTATGGATGCCGCGCACCTCTGGATGGTCGGGGTTGCCACCGATCAGAATGGTATTTTTCGCTTCTTTTTCAACAATGCGATGAATCTTTTCAACAAAAGGGCAGGTCGCATCAATATAACGAATCCCGCTCCCCTCTAAATAGGCCAGATCCTCTTTGGTTATCCCGTGGGCGCGAATAACAGCTGTACTGCCGGCAGGTATATCCCGCACATCTTCTGCGATAATAACTCCCTTCCCCTTCATCTCCTCGATGATCTGGGGATTATGAATGATGGGGCCAACCGTATATAACGGCGAACTACCCTTTTCAATTTCTTTTTCAAGCAACTCCACCGCGCGGGATACGCCAAAGCAAAACCCCGCGTGCTCAATTACTCTAACTGTCATCAATCAGTTCAGCCTTTCTTTCACAGTCTTATAGAGTAGCATCAAAGATTCATCAAAACTACATTCCGATGTATCCAGAATAACACCATCCTCCGCAGGCTTTAAGGGAGCAACAGGCCGATTCATGTCCTGCTCATCCCGACGGTTGACATCCGCCAAAATTTGCTCAAAACTCACCTGCTGGCCCCGCTCCAACAACTCCCGATAACGGCGCTCTGCACGCACTTCTGCACGCGCGGTCAAAAAGATCTTCACATCCGCATCCGGCAAGACAACGGTGCCGATATCCCGACCATCCATGATAACATCGTTTTCCGCCGCCAACTTTCGCTGGGTCTCAAATAAAAATTGACGTACAGCGGGAATGGCGCTGGTGAGAGAAGCATACTGGCTCACTTCATGCAGGCGAATATCCTTCGAAACATCCTCGCCGTTGAGATAAACATGTTGCTCTCCGTTAATAAAACGGATCATCACATGGATCTCCGGCAAAACAGCCGCTACTGCATCAACATCGGTTGGTTCAATTCCTTTGCGAAAAATATAAAGACCTACCGTCCGATATAAAGCACCGGTATCAACATAAATAAAATCCAATTTTTCTGCAAGTTTTCTAGCAAGAGTGCTTTTCCCCGCACCGCTCGGTCCGTCAATTGCAATATTTTTACCCATTGTTACTCCTCCTTGGCTGCGGATAACCCCGCAAGATAACCTGTTGAATACGCTATTTGAAGATTATATCCCCCGGTCAAGGCATCCACGTCCAT
>JAFSBD010000021.1 GCA_017442025.1 Clostridia bacterium | reverse complement strand
TGGCCATCGCCATCGGCTATGCCCTGAAGGCACCGAACCTGGTGCTCTTCTCTCTGGCGGCGGTGGGGAGCGCGGCCAACGGCTTGGGTGGCGCTGGCGGCCCGCTGGCGGTTCTGGTAATTGCCATTATCGCGGCGGAATGCGGGAAAATCGTTTCCAAAGAAACCAAGGTGGATATTTTGGTTACGCCGTTGGTTACCATTTTCATCGGCGTTTTGTTATCGGTGGGGATTGCTCCTACCATCGGGAAAGCGGCCAGCTCTTTGGGGCAGTTGATTATGTGGGCCACCGAACTCCAACCCTTCCTGATGGGGATGATCATTTCGGTTTTGGTGGGCATCGCCCTTACTCTGCCTATTTCCAGCGCGGCGATCTGCGCGGCTCTTTCCCTTACCGGCCTGGCGGGCGGTGCGGCGGTAGCGGGCTGTTGCGCCCAGATGGTTGGCTTTGCGGTGATGAGCTTTAGGGAAAACCGCTGGGGCGGCTTGGTCTCCCAGGGGCTTGGCACCTCCATGCTGCAGATGGGCAATATTGTTCGTAACCCCCGTATCTGGATCGCGCCCATCGTGGCTTCGGCCATCACCGGCCCGATCGCAACCTGCCTCTTTAAGCTGGAAATGAACGGTCCTGCCATCTCTTCCGGCATGGGCACCTGCGGTTTGGTGGGGCAGATCGGCGTTTATACCGGCTGGGTGGAAAGCGGCCATGCCATCACTGCTATGGATTGGATCGGGCTGGTATTGATCTGCTTTATTTTGCCTGCTATCCTTTGCTGGTTGGGCGGGATGCTGCTGCGTAAGATCGGGTGGATCAAAGAAAACGACTTGAAATTAGAACAATAAAAATAGTGAAATTATAAGAGTTTCCGAGGATTTTCTCGGAAACTCTTTTTTAATTTGTCAAATGATGGATTTTTTCATTTTTTTCTAAAAAACTATTGATTTTTGCTGTATTTTTGGTATAATTTAAATCAAGTGGAGTCTAAATGGGTGATAAGTGTGTATTAAGTGGGTGGAAAACCCAGGAAGGGAGGTGCATGCATGTCTTATCTGACCGGTTATTACGAAAACTTTGTGGACGAAAAGGGCCGCGTAATTATGCCCAAGAAGCTCAAAGAGCAGATGGGAACCGATTTGGTTCTGACCCGCGGTTTGGATGAATGCGTGTATGTGCTTACCCGCGAGGCATGGTCGGCTTTGGAAGAAAAGCTTGCCAAGCTCCCCATTTCCAAGGGGCGCAGTGTCAGCCATTTCTTTAATACTTATAAATCGGATGTATCTGCCGATAAGCAGGGCCGCATTCAGCTCCCCATCGCCCTGCGCCGCATTGCAGGCATTGAAGGCAACGCGGTCATCGTTGGCAACGGCAACCGCACCGAGATCTGGAATCCCGATCGCTTCGCCGCGATGGAGCAGGCTTTGGATACCGAGAGTATTGTTGCCGCGATGGATGAGCTGGATTTCTGATGAAAGAGTTTGAACACTTTAGCGTGATGGCGCAGGAATGTATCGATGCGCTGGCCATCCGCCCGGATGGAATTTATGTGGATGCCACTTTGGGCGGCGGCGGGCATAGCGCGTTGATCGCCGCAAAATTAGAGCGCGGATTGTTGATCGGCATCGATCAGGATCGGGATGCGATCCAAGCCGCATCCGCCCGCCTTGCTCCTTTTGGAGAACGGTTTCGGGCGGTAAAATCCAATTTCTCTGCTCTGCGCAGGGTATTGGAAGGGGAAGGGATCCCCGCCATCGACGGCATTATCTTTGATCTGGGCGTTTCCAGCTTCCAGCTGGACGAAGAAAGCCGCGGCTTTTCCTATCGCTTTGATGCGCCGCTGGATATGCGGATGGATCGGGACGCGCCCCTTTCGGCCTATCAGGTGGTCAATACCTATTCTAAAGAGCAATTAACCAAGATCTTATATCAATATGGGGAAGAGCGGATGAGCCCCCGCATTGCATCGGCCATCTGCAAGCAAAGGGAGATCGCTCCTATCGAGACTACCGGCCAGTTGGTTCGGCTGATCGAGAAGGTATTTCCCCCAAAAGAACGCTACGGCAATAAACACCCCGCCAAACGCACCTTTCAGGCGATCCGCATTGAAGTCAACGGCGAGCTTGCGATCTTAGAGCAGGCGATGCGGGATGCGGTGGATCTGCTCAAACCGGGCGGTAGGATCGTTGTTATGACCTTCCATTCCTTGGAAGACCGTATTGTTAAAAATGTTTTTGCCGATCTGGCCTCGGGATGCGTTTGCGATAAAAACCTTCCTGTCTGCGTCTG
>JAFSBD010000268.1 GCA_017442025.1 Clostridia bacterium | reverse complement strand
GTAGATCGCCGAAAATATGCATAATTTTTGTTTTTGGTTATCCAAAAATATGCATAATTTAACTTTTTCAACCATCCAAAATATGCATAAACGTTGACAAAGCCGTAATACTATACTATAATAAAGCTCAAGAAATGAGGTGATTTTATGTTGAAACGGAAAATGTATGATACACTTCTCGCTTGGAAAACGCAAGATAAAAAAGAGTGCCTCTTGGTAAAGGGAGCAAGGCAGATCGGGAAAACTTATCTTATCCGCGCATTTGGCAAAAATGAATATGAAAGCTTTGTGGAAATCAATTTTCACGAACAGAAAAGCCTGAAGATCATTTTTGATGGCGACAAGACCGCAGAAGAAATATATAAAAGATTGACCGCGAACATTCCGGGGGTAAAACTGATTCCGGGCAAAACGCTGATTTTTCTTGATGAAATTCAAAAGTGCGCAGGGGCACGCACAGCCTTGAAATTCCTTGCGGAGGACGGCCGCTATGATGTGATTGCCTCGGGTTCACTTCTCGGCTTAGCCTACGGCAAGGATGATGATCGCGAGGTTAAGCCTGTTGAGTCGATCCCTGTGGGTTACGAAAAAACCGTGATGATGTATTCCATGGATTTTGAAGAGTTCTTATGGGCATATGGTTACACCAATGAAACGATTGCCTATTTGAAAAGCTTTTACGATTCCAAAGAAAAAATGCCGCCGGAGATCCACGAAAAGTATGAAAGTCTGCTGCGTGAATATCTTGTTGTGGGCGGTATGCCCGAGGTAGTGGCAAGTTTTGCTCAGTTTAAGGATTTCACCAAGGTGCAAGAGATTCAAGATAAAATTTTGGCATCCTACGCAGACGATATCTCGCAACACGCCAAGGGTGCCGAAAAGGTAAAGGTTCGTCAGTGCTACGACAGTATTCCTCGCCAACTTGCCAAAGAGAATAAAAAATTCAAGTATTCCGAGGTTGAACATAAGGCAACCTCCCGCAAATTCGGTGATAGCGTGCAATGGCTTCGCGATGCAAATATGGCTTATATGTGTTATAATACCACGATCCCGACACTGCCACTGAAAGCCTACGAAAAAGATAATGAATTCAAACTCTATATTGCCGATACCGGGCTTTTGCTTGCGCTGTTTGGATTTGCGACCAAACAAGCCTTGCTGAACGGAACGTTGAAAGGCTTCGCCAAGGGCGGCATCTATGAAAACTTTGTTGCCGAAACCCTCGTTAAAAACGGCTATACGCTTCACTATTATAAAAAAGGCGACAAATCGGAGCTTGAATTTTTGATTGAAAAGAATGGCGAAGTCATTCCCATCGAAGTAAAAGCCGGTAATGCCGCCACAAAATCGCTCGACTCTTTTATCGATGAATTCGCTCCATCTGTTGCAATCAAGTTGATCGGCGGGAATGTAGGCGTTGCCGATAAAAAATGCACCCTTCCGCATTTTCTGGCTATGTTTATCTGATATGCAATTATTTTTTCAAACTTTCATTGACATTTTATAAAATACCCGCTATAATGCAAGTATGATCCCAGAAGGAAAGCAGTCCGATTTATAAGCCGCTATCCCCACGGTTTTCGCGCATAGTCAATTGCTTTTCCTTTAAAATAACGCCAATTGTCAAACAAAAATGCAGAGAGCCGCTAAGAATAGCCGCCCTCTGCATTTTCTTTTTTGGGGCAAAACAGCGCGACCGAAGGATGAACCCAACAAATGAACAAGAACTTATTAATAATCGGCGGAAAAATGTTCGGATGCATCGCTAAAGAGACTGCGAGCTCCATGAGATCCTTTGAGAAAATTGATTTTCTGGATGATGATCTGCCGGATGCTCTTGGAAAAATAGCCGACTATGAGGAACTGGCCGCAGAGTATTCGCTGGCATTTGTTGCCCTGGAATCACCCGATGAAAGGCTAAAATACATCCGGAAGCTGCAGGAAGCCGGCTATGCCATTATTTCTCTTGTTTCCCCCAAGGCATATATTGCGCCTTCTGCTCAGATCATGCAAGGTTGCATTGTTGAACCGATGGCGGTCGTTCATTCGGGGTGCGTTTTAAATACAGGATGCAGAATTTCCGCCGGTGCGGTCATCAATACCAGCAGTATGTGTTGCGACGGTGCACATATCGACTGTAATGCAACGGTTGTCGGCAACACGCTGGTCCCGGCCGGATATAAAATATGCAGTGGAGAAATTTATAAAAACGAATCTCTGCGCATGGGAGATCTTTTCTTCGATCCCGAAAGTTGGGAACAGCGGTTGGCGGAAATCGCAAAAGAAAAGCCTCATGAATACTGCTTTGAGGATTGAAGATTCCTGCTCAAAAAGAGACCCGATTGTGGCACCTTCCTTATGGAAGGTGCCACAGTTATATTCGCCTAACGGCGAGTGATATTGTCCTTCGGACAGTTTATAGGGCGAATATAATATCACTGAAACCGTAAGGTTTCAATATCACTTTTCCTGCCGAAAGTGTCATTTTTTCTTTATATAAAAAAACGGAGACTACATCTTTACAAAGTGTCTCCCAAGGGTCTCTTTTTGCATTATTTGACATTTTCAGCGAAACTTGCTATAGTTAAATTACATTAAAAATACGGAGGAAACAACTATGGCAATCGCAGGCATTTTAATTATCCTGGGCATTGTTGGCGTCATCGTCGGCGCCATCATCGTTGTGGTTCTGGCACTAAATTCTAAAAAAAGCGAGGCAGCAAGCCCTGCCGCCGCAGGGGAAGGCTCCTATTTCGACGGCAGCACCCTGCAACTGATCGGATACTACATCCTTTCGGATCTTTTAACTACCATCACCTTGGGGATCGCTTATCCTTGGGTTCTTTGCATGGTGCAGGGCTGGCAGGTAAAGCACACCGTTATCAACGGCCGCCGATTGAAGTTCAACGGTCATGGCCACCAACTGATCGGAAAATATCTCCTTTGGGTATTCCTGACCATCATCACCTTTGGGATCTACGGCATTTGGCTGGGGTTGGGGATGAAAAAATGGGTTGTGAAGCATACATTCTATGCCGACGAAGACCGGCCGGTTGAAAGCTATTTCTCCGGCGGCGCAGGCGGATTTTTGGGGGTCCATCTCCTCGCCGCTCTGCTCACCCTCTTTACTCTTGGCATCGGAAAAGCCTGGGCAGACAAAATGGTTCTGCAATGGGAGGCCAAGCATACCCATATCGGCGGCAGTCCGCTGGAATTCAACGGCACCGGCGGTCAGCTTTTCGTCAAATATCTGCTCTTTGTTCTTTTGACCCCGCTGACCTTGGGCATCTATGCCCTCTTCTTCCCGGTTATTTACCTCAAGTGGCAGATGAAGCATACCGAGGCGGTCTATCAAACCCAAGCCATCCAAACAAAGGCGCGGGAGCATGAAGCCCCTGCCATCCAAGACTTTGCTAAATACCGCATCGCGGCAAACGATCAGGAGATCGCCGCCATGAAGAGCGGCTATACCGGCAAGGAAGATGCCGCCGCCCTGGAGCGGTTGGCGGAGGAGAATAATCCCTTTGCCGCCTACCATCTGGCTAAACAAACAAAGGGCGAAGCCGCCCTTTATGAAGGCAAGGCGCTGGAACTGCTCCAAAAGAGTGCCGAGGGGAAGGTGCATTCCGCCCTGCTGGATCTGGCCAAGCAAACCGAAGGCGAGCAAAAAATCCCTCTGCTGACCGAGGCGGCCCAATACGGCAACGCCGAGGCAAGCCTCTTGCTGGCCGATGAATATATCAACGCCAATAATCTGCCCATGGGCGCCTATTGGTTTAAGGTGGCGATGGAATGGGACGTTGCAGAGGCGACAGAACGGGCCGAGGAATATGAAACACTCATCAAGAAGATCGCCCTGCAGCTTTCCGAAGGCCGCGCCGAGCCTAAGCAGAGCGTTGTCCTGCCCATTGTTTTGGGTGTTGCGGGCGTTGGGGTTTTAGCCGCTGTGATCTTCGTTTTAATGGCCGTTTTGGGCATAACAAAATTCGGCGCAGCCAAAGAAAGCGCACCGGCTGAGGTCGTTATGTATGATTGGAACGCGGAACTTGAAGGCAACGGCTCAAAAGAAAATCCGTATATCATTGCAAATACCTACGATTTGCAAAAATATGTTTCATACATAGATAAATATAATGATAGCAAACTTTTCGGCACCATAACAAAGGATTTTGATATTTGCGCAGAGTATGTTTACTACGGCTCCTTCGAAGATATACGGGACACGTTTGAAGATCAAGCCGAGGACGGCTACCTGCGGTTTGAAAGCTCCGATATTACGATAACCTACCTTGGCGAAGAAATCGTTTGTGAAAACCGAATCAATCTTACGAATTCAACCCAAGCATCTACCTCCCCTTCGAAAAAGCCTGCCACCTCCACCACCCCGGTAGAAAAACCCGCCGCTACGCCGGTGGAAAAGCCCGCCGCCACCCCTGCGCCCCAAACACCCAGCAAACCTGCGGTGAATACGGCAAGCAGTATTGTTGGAAAATGGGAATACTATGATATGCTCACCAATATGGAAACCGGCGAGGATACCCTGGAGATCTGGAATTTTCACTTCCGCGCCGACGGAACTTATAGTTTCTCCCAGGAAGAATGCATGGTGTCGGTAGAAGGGCATACCTATTATGGCGGAAGAGCGTGGTCTACCATGCTCGGCTCGGGAACAGACGGTAAATATACCCTAAACGGCGATCAATTAAAGGTGGAGTATTATATCGAGGGCGCAGATGCCATCCTCACCAACGCGGAATATACCGTAAATCTGAAGAATGATATTCTCTCCGTTTATAACACCGGCTGGGGCAGAACCCTTGATTTCACCAGAGCGAAGTAACCAGATCATTTGAATCAAAAAAGACCCATTGAGGCACGCTTCCACACAGAAGATCACCTCATGGGTCTTTTTTATTTTACTTCACAGTTTTTGGCAGCATATTCCAAAAGAATATTGATCAACTCATTGCGGGAACGATTGGTATCCTGGCTTAATTGATCCAGCATCGAAACGGTTTCTTCTTTGATTCGTATTGAAAATATCTTATATCCGTCCTCCCCTTTGAGGGATTTCTTTTTGATAATCAGTTTTTCTTTCACACACATCACCTCACATTTATTATGATTTGACATGTGTTAAAAAGATATGTTATAATCCATAACATAAGGAGAAATTTGTTACATTATACAAAAAATGGGGGAAATGTGGTGTGAAAATCAATTTCAAGGATAAAAAAGTATGGCTGATCGGCGCCGCGGCCGTTGTTTCACTATTGCTCATCATCGGCATCTTGATGATCCCTGCAATAAGAGATTTTAACAACAAGAAAAAGCTCGCGGCCATCGAGGAAGCGGTAAAGGTTTCCTTCACAAGCGAAGAAGAACCGCAGGACGATTCCGAACAGACCTATACTCCGGCGGTGATTGAAAAAGCCATAACAGACAAAGTATCCTATACGGTAATTTCTTGCGAAAATGACAAGGTGATCTTGCAAATAACGGCTCCTGATATGAAAAAGTTATTGCTTGAAATCGCGGAAACCATCGATTCCTCTCTACCAAGCGATCAGGCGATCCGAAAGATTGAAGCCGAGGTTGACCAAGCGCTGAAAAACGGCAATTATTCCATGGTAACAACCCCGGTTATGGTGGATGTTCAAAAAGTCGACGGAAATTGGGAAATCGTTCCCAACGAGGACTTTGTAAACGCCATTTACGGCAATATGCTTTCGCTTTATACAGAAAGCATCAGCCAAAATATTCAGCAGGGGGTGAGCGAATGAAAACCCATGGAAAAAAGATCCTTTCAGTGTTGCTGATCCTTGCGTTGCTGATCAACGCATCAGTTGTCTGCTTCGCGGATGATGCGCCGAAATATCAAACCGTGCGCTGCATTTCAAACCTTTGCGATAAAACGCGGGTGGATCTGCTGCTGCATCAAGATCAGCTTTATATTTCCATCGAGGATGCCGCAGAATTTTCGGGCTATCAATGGAAGGACTCCCAATTCGAGCGTTCCGGTGAAAAAATAAAACCAATCACCCATACCATCGAGCAAAAGGAATGGCTGGAGCTGGAAAGCGGCATGGAGCAATTATATACCGAGGTCGTTCAGGTGGGCGATGCCTTGATTTTCCGCGGGTTGGAAACGACCTTTAAGGAATGCATCAAAAAAACCGACGCCATATTAACCCAATATCGCGTTGATCTGACCCAAGGGTTCGCGGGAACTGTCGGATATGTTGGGGCCGTTGTTTTTAACATCGCATCACAGGGAAAAATTTTTAGCCGCATAAGTGGAAGGCATTCTGAAGAACAGTATAAAAAGATCATCTCGCGAATGGTTGAGGGAGAGGAGGAGGTCCTCTCGATCGTCCAAGAAGGGTATTCTCTTCTCGATAAGCTGGACACCATCGGCACCATCGAGGGCCTGGATTTCTCGCTGAATGACGGTGCGTTGAAAATCATCTCAAACGGCCCCTCCTCTGATTCCGCAGCGGTGATCCATGCCTTAAATAAAACCAAAGATCCCCTTGGCACCATGTTTGAATCCATCGGGGGCAGTAAAGACTTTTCCCTTAAGGGGCTGGATATTGTTTCCCAATTGGAGCTATATCAGTATTTCGACAGCTTGATAGGGTGCGGGCAGCTATATGCCGATATGTTTTCCTATACCTACGGATCTTCTAATTTCAAAAAAGATGAGTACATCCCCAAAGCAGCCCGCCAACCCATCGAAGCTCTGACAAAGTACTATAACAGCACCGATTATCTGAAATTGCTTGCAGGCTATTTAAATGAAGAAGGAAAAACCGTCTTCTTTTCCTCGGCAGATGACCTGCTGGAAACCGCCGTGCTCAAGCACTTTTTCTCTTCCTCCGGCGCGATCATTATTCCGATTGCGCAATATGCCCTGCGGAAGTCGTATGATTTTCTTTTTGATGGCGTCTCCCATAAAGCGGACTATATTGAAGAATCAAAACGAATCTCCGAGCTGCAAGCCGGCATCATGAAGCTCTACCGCAAATATAAAAAAGATCCCGCCTCTGCGATCAACACCAAATATGCGGCCATGCTTTATATCCGCTGTGCACATATCGACTATAAATTATCGGTAGACGGTGGGATGATCGAAGAATCCAGTGTAATTAACAAATACTATAATGAGGCATTCAATGAAATCGCCGCCATTTCCGATCGGGATCTGACCAAAAAGATATCCAATAAAAAGATTTCCGCCGATAAGCTTCCGAAAATCGATATGGAAATGGAGAAGACGGGGCTTACAAGATTTCTGGGTAAAACTGTTGCGGATGTTAAAAGGGAACTGGGGAAAAACTGTGTGTTTTATAGCGATGCGGGTGCAACCTTTATGAGCTATGAAAGCGGAGAACGCTTTGGGTTGGATACGCAGTTGCTTTCTCCTTCGAATGCCGCGATCATTCGCGAAGTCATCTCATTTAATGAAACACCGCTGCTCGGTGCTCTTCGCGGAAATATGACCTATGGTGAGCTTGTCTCTTTGCTCGGCAAAGAGACCGTGGGCGAAAAGCCGGAGGGTTATTATGACGATATGTATGCCCGAATGGAATATAACTTGACTTTTAATTATAACGGGCATAAGGTTTTTTATACCTGGAGAGACAAAGATCCGGAATCCTCCCCCTCTTCCATAGCATCGATTGTGGAGTCGAATATTGAAATGAATTATACCCGCGATCAAGCAGATCGCCAAAAACTCCAAAAAGAGCAAAACGGCGAATTTGAGGTTGGCTCATCGATAACCACCAAAATCAGCGATCGCATAACCTTGACAGGCAGAATCGAACATGTCGGCCTTAATTACCAATATTTTTTAAGATTGAACGAAGGGATATCCATCAAACTGGTGGACGATTTGTACTATGAAACATTTGGAACCCTCTCGGAAGAAGAATTCAAGTGCAAAGTGCTTTATTTCTACGATTCAGCTGAAGAGAAATATGATTTTGATAAATTAAATACGAACGAATGTGTTGTTACCGCTTCGCTGTGGGATTATCGCGGCGGAGAAGATTTATTTCTCTCTGATCCTGTTATTATGATGGACGGAAAAGAAGCCCCGCTCAAATAAAAATATAAAAAGGAGAACTATTAAAAATGAAAGTCATTAAAAATGTAGCATTGGTTTTATGCGTAGGCTTTCTGCTCTTGGGTTTATGCGGATGCAAAAGCGCTCCCAAAGAGAAGGAAATCGGCGAGGCAATTGCCGCCGAGCTGACCGAAGAATACGAACAACCCGTAACGCTCAAGGAACTTAAGATCACCAAAAGCATGCAGGAGGAAAAGGAATACTCGGTTCTCGCAGAAGCGGTAGTAGAATATGCCGGCGCCGCATGGACCGGTATTTATGAACTGGAGTATACCAAATACGATCAGGGCTGGATGCTGGATTCCTTTGATGTTGAAGACGAAGACTTGAAAGAAGTTTTATCGATTCCTACCGAAGAGGAATTATATAATATGGTAGGCGGCGGAACCAACGGCAAAATCAACCATGTTGCCGGAGAAAAAGAACTGGAATTTCAATGGGACGCTCTTTCAAATGCAAAAGAGGCAAAGGTATCGGCATCGTTTAAGCAAACCGCAACTTATGACCGCGATAAGAAAAAGTGGCAATTCAGCAGCTATGATAAGCCGACCTTGATCGAAAAATCCTTTGAGGCGACGAATTTGGATTTATCCCAAGCAAAAGAATTCTCCAGTCCATATGCCCCTGCTATGCGCGGCATTGTGAAGATTCATGAGATGAACAACGATTCTGTTGTCCTTGATTGGGGCAGAAGTGCCATCGAACACCAAAACATGAAATTCGCCAGGGCGAAAGATATATCTGAAATTCCCCTCGATATTTCTAAAACTTCTTGGAATCAATCGTTTTGGTATGTGGGAGAAGACGGTTACTATCTCTGCCTATCGTTTGAAGGTAATAAAACCACCCTTTCCATTCAGTCGAAATTATATGCAATGGCCGGCGGTGGCCACTACCGCGCTTATATTGAATGGTAATTATAAAGATGCCTACAGAAAAGAGGTTTTGTCATGAAAAAAATAATTGCTTTTTTTCTTGCTGCTATTTTAACTTTATCCTTAACCGCCTGCAATAACAATGCTTATAAAAGCCCCGAGGAAGGAACGATTTATTATTTCGGAACCACCGATAACGGGGTATTTAAGTCGCCGGAAAACAAATTGGACCTTGATAAAATATACGACTCGCTGCAATACACCGAGGAGATGTTCTACGGAAGATATTGGTTAAACAACTTTGACGAAGAGATTGAAACGTTCAGCCAATCCGCAGAATTTGCCGACCTGGAATATTGGGGCATCAGAGAACTCCAAACCAAATCTTTATCAACACTTCCTGTTAAAGTTGAGGCCGGTGCCGCTGATTTATACGGCAAAAAAATTATGGTAGACCGAAATTATCATTGGGCTTATTTGACCTTTGCCAAAGCAGATGCAAGTTATATAGACATTCTCTGTTCCTTCACCGTTGAGGGAAATAAGATCCGATTCACTCCTGTTGA
Organism: Clostridia bacterium; assembly: GCA_017442025.1. Taxonomy (GTDB): domain Bacteria; phylum Bacillota; class Clostridia; order Oscillospirales; family QAKW01; genus QAKW01. The sequence goes on along the minus strand of JAFSBD010000268.1, from coordinate 479 downwards.
TTATTATGAAGAGATCCTGGATGAAAATTATAAAGTTACGGGAGTTAAATATAAAACCGGCGAAGATGCATTGGAATATACTTTTTCTCTTAAAGGCCCCTCTCTCACTTTAAGCAACGGAGAGTCCTCTGTTACGCTCCGCTCCTTTTTTTTCTCGGAAAACTCCACAATTCTTTCCCTTGGCGGATACAGAGCCCAAAACAGCGCGGCGATCGGAAATATAGACTCTTTTTCAAGCTCCGAAACAGCAGTCTATCTTCGAAACACAAATGGCGAATTAATGTTTCACCCAACCTTAAAACCTGCTGTTAAGTATGCGGAAAACGGTGTTCTGACCTTATTCTGGGCCGAAAAAGACGAAAATGACAATGATATCACCCATACACATCAGTTCCTTTGCTTTGGCTCAGGCTACTCCATGGTGCTTGTAGACAACGATAACATTTATAATTACACCGAGAGTTACTTTTCACGAGAAT
>JAFSBD010000267.1 GCA_017442025.1 Clostridia bacterium | reverse complement strand
TGATCATTGCCGATGAGCCTACCGGGAATGTTGATCCCGAGATGGCGCGGGAGATCATGGAACTTTTGAACCAGATCAACCAAAACGGGACAACGGTTATTGTTGTTACCCATGATAATACTTTGGTCAATGAGTTTAACAAGCGCGTCATCCATATTGAAAAGGGGCGCGTTACCAGCGATCAGGTCGGCGGATATTATGCCGATCAGGAGTAAGGGGTGAATTATGTATTTTTTGCAAACTGCTTTTAAAAGCATCCGAAAAAACTATTTAATGACCTTTGCCTCCATTTTTGTCCTGATTGCCTGTATGCTGATTATTGGCTCGGCTCATCTATGCTCGGGTAATATTACGGCATTTATGGAAAACCTGGGCGAAAAAAATGAAATCGTTGCTTATATCGATGATGAAGTTCCTGAGGAGAACCTTCAATCCCTCGAGGATGAAATTCTCGCAGTAAGCGAATATATTACAGATGTTGAGTTTATTACCAAAGATGAAGCACTTACCGAATATCAGAAGCGGTTCGGCGAAGACGGAGAGTATCTTTCTTGGTTCTATGGCGATGAAAACCCTTTGAGAAATGAATACCGTATTCGTGTGGATGAGAAGCATTTAGAGGAATTCGAGAGCATTTCTGCTCGGATCTCTGCGGTTGATGGTGTTGCAAATATATCTGATTCTCAGGATATTGTCAATATGTTGCTCTCTCTTAAACGTGTTCTTGACATTCTTGGCTTTTGGATCATGCTGATTCTGGCATTGGTTTCTTGGTTTATTGTTTCCAATACCATCAAGCTTGCCATGTACAGCCGTCGCCATGAGATCAATATCATGAAGTATGTTGGTGCAACTAACGGATTTATTCGCACACCGTTTATTTTAGAGGGTGTTATTATCGGTATCTGCGCCGCGGCAATTTCTTTTGCTCTGCAGTGGGTAGTATATGTATATTTACTGCAACCGTTGGTTCAAAATCTTAATTTTATTGAAACGGTACCCTTTGTTGAACTCTGCCCGATGATTCTTGTCTATTTCTGCGGTATCGGGTTATTTGTTGGATTGTTTGGCAGTGCGTTTTCCATCAATAAGTATTTAAAGGTATAGGTGAAAATATGAAAAGATGGCGTTCTATATTGGCGCTGACACTAATCGTTTTAATGGTTCTCGGAATGTTCACAACGATTTTTTGGGGATTGCGGGCAGAAGCCGGATCCAGCGTGTCGGCGTTGCAGAATGAATTAGACGATATAATAGCCAAGCGGGAGCGTTTGGAGAAAGAACTTGCATCCTTAAAGAACAAAAAGGATGCGGCGATGGAGCAAAAAGAACTGCTTGATGAGCAGATCAATGATCTAAATAAAGAGGCGGGTTTGCTTGGCGACGTTGTAAGCGGTCTTGCCGACGAACTGGATGCCAGCCAGAAAAAACTGGATGATGCGGAAAGTGAACTGGATGATAATACCGAGTTGGCCAAGCAGAGAATCCGCGCAATGTATGAGCTGGGGGACACCTCCTATCTGAATATTATTCTCAGCTCTACTTCTATTCATGATTTTGTTTCCCGTGTG
>JAFSBD010000266.1 GCA_017442025.1 Clostridia bacterium | reverse complement strand
ATCCATGATATCGGCGGGCCTACCGCCAATTTCCGCACCGGCCCCTGCAAGGCGGTGGCGGAAGGGAAGAGGGGCGTTTGCCCCGATCGGCGGTGCTTATCGCCTTCTCCTTGCCCCAACCTGATAAAAGATCATAGCGAATATATGGAACTTTTGCGCCGCGCCAACGGGGTGAAAGGCGTGAAAAAAGTGTTTGTCCGTTCAGGGATCCGCCATGATTATGTTTTGGCGGATCGAGCTTATGGCGGGCAATTTATTGAGGTTTTGGCCAAGCGGCATGTTTCGGGTCAGTTGCGTGCGGCGCCCGAACATATCTGCCCCGAAGTTCTATCTTTGATGGGAAAGCCATCCTATGAGGTTTATGAAAAATTTGTGGACCGCTTTAATGCGGCAAGCAGAAAAGCGGGGCTGGAGCAATATGTTGTGCCTTATCTTATGTCGTCCCACCCCGGATCAACCATGAAAAGCGCCCGGCGTCTGGCGGACTATATGCAAAAAAATCGTCTGCATTCCGATCAGGTGCAGGATTTTTATCCCACTCCGGGAACAGCCGCGACCGTTATGTATTGGACCGGGCTGGATCCCTTTACCGGCAAGAAGGTATATGTGGCGACCTCACCCGAAGAGAAACGCGCTCAGCGTGCACTTCTTAGTAAAAAGCCCGGTAGTTACCCTAAAAAAAGAAAGACAGGAAGGAAATAATCAGATGTTTGATGCATTAAAGGTAAAAAAGGATTGTGTGGAATGGATTCGTTCCTTTTTTGAGCAAAATGGGCCGGGATGCAATGCAATTGTCGGCATTTCCGGGGGGAAGGATAGCTCGGTGGCGGCCGCGCTTTGCGTGGAGGCGATCGGCAAGGAGCGGGTGATCGGCGTTTTGATGCCCTGCGGGGAGCAACACGACATCGATATGGCCTATAAACTTGTGAATCATCTGGGCATCCGCCATTATGTTATCAATATCAAAGATGCGGTTGATGGATTGAAGGGAAGCGTTCCCGCAGAGTTGGAACTCTCTGTCCAAAGCAATGTGAATCTGCCGCCCCGCATTCGGATGTCTGCTTTGTATTTGGTTTCCCAGAGCTGCAACGGGCGGGTGGTGAATACTTGCAATTTATCAGAGGATTGGGTGGGCTATTCCACCCGCTACGGTGATGCTGCAGGGGATTTTTCGCCGCTTTGCAAGCTGACGGTTCAGGAAGTGAAGGAACTGGGGCGTTTGGCGGGATTACCTGCCGATCTGGTGGATAAAACGCCCATCGACGGACTTTGCGGAAAGACCGATGAGGAAAATCTCGGTTTTACCTATGCGGAGCTGGATCGGTATATCCGCACCGGGGAGATCGAGGATATAGCCAAGAAGGAGCGTATCGACGATCTGCATCGTAAAAATCTTTTTAAATTGCAATTGATGCCTGCTTTTGATCCCGAAATCTAATTTTAAATGCCTGCTATCAGCCTATGGTTGGTAGCGGGCATATTATTTTATTGACTTTTATTATATTAATAGTTATAATGGGGATGATGAGTTATTATGTATTTTTAGCAAAGAAAGGCGTAATTTATGCTTGAAACCAATCGGTTGATCCGCAAGCTTGCGATTGAAAATAAAAAATTGCGCCCCTTGAGCGATGATGATATCCGCGCAGTCCAGGGTATTCTTTTGGAGATGATGAGCGATTTTGATCGCCTCTGCCGTAAGCACAATCTTCGCTATTTTCTTTGCGGGGGAACGGCGTTGGGAGCGGTTCGCCATAAAGGTTTTATTCCTTGGGATGAGGATGTGGATATTGCCATGCCGCGAAAGGATTATAATCGGCTTGCGGATGTCCTGCTGGAGGAATACGGGGAGCGCTATTGGCTTCAAAGCATCGATAGGATTCCGATCTATGATCTTCCTTTTATGAAGATGCGCAAGATCGGAACGCGCTTTTTGGAGATTTTTGAACCGGATCCCGATCATGCGGGGATTTTTATTGATATCTATCCCCTTGAAAATATTCCGGATTCTGCGGTTCTCCGCTTCTTTCATGGTACGATTTCGGATTTTCTTCAGCTTTGCTGTTCCTGCGTGCGGATGAATTTGAAAAAGGACCGATATTTCACTTATTTTAACGATTCGAAAGCGCTGAAGATTGTGAAGATCAAAGCACTTTTAGGAAAAATATTGAGTATCATACCGTTGCACAATTGGTGCATTGCGGCCGATCGGTGGGCATCGAAATGCAAAAATGAGCAAACGATGTTTGTTTCCTTTGCAGGAGGCGCCTTTTGAGGATCGCTCTTTCTTGATTCCTGCTGATCCCGATGGTCATTTATCGGCACTTTATAGCAATTATATGGAGATTCCCCCTGCGGATCAAAGGGAGCGCCATACCATTCTTGAATTAAATTTGGGAGAATAGAATGTTTAAATTTTTTGCAGACATAAAAAAATACCGCTCGTATATGTACTATGCGGCAAAATCTCAGCTTAAATCTGAGGTGGCGAATTCCTTTTTGAATTGGATCTGGTGGTTTTTAGAGCCCCTTTGCTTTATGGGGATCTATGCGCTTGTATTTACGATGTTCTTTAAAGGAACGATCGAATATCTTACCGCCTTTATCTTTTTGGGTATAACGATCTGGGAGTTTTTCAATGTTATGATGAAGACCAGCGTTAAGCTGGTGCGGCTGAATAAGCCCATTGTTTCTAAAGTATATGTGCCCAAATATGTTTTGATCATTGAGCAGATGCTTCGCAATGGCTTTAAAACTGCGATTAGTTTTGCCATTGTTATCGTTTTGATGGTCATCTATCGGGTGCCGTTATCTTGGAATATGCTTTGGATGATTCCCATTTTGATCTCATTTACGGTTTTTGTCTTTGGCCTTTGCGCAGTGCTGTTGCATTTTGGCGTTTATGTAGAAGATCTTGCAAACTTTACCAACATTGCTTTGCGCCTGCTCTTCTATGCAACCGGTGTTTTCTATAATCTTGCCGATAAATTGACCGGGGTTTGGGGCCATTGGCTGGTGCGGATCAATCCGATGGCGCTTTACCTGAATTGCATGCGGGATTCGTTGCTATACGGTAATATGCCGAATTTAAAATGGCTTGCTGTATGGACGGTGTTTGGT
>JAFSBD010000265.1 GCA_017442025.1 Clostridia bacterium | reverse complement strand
TATTTTTTTAGAATTTATAGATAAACGGTAAAAATAAAAGCAAAAACTATTGAAACTGCGCGTGTTTTATGTTAAAATTATTAAAGCGTAAACTATTGCTACGAGGTGAATTATGAAATGTATGTTTTGCGGTTTAACGCGAAGCCTATATTTTTTGGGCATTCTATCACCTGCATTGATCTTGAGCGTCTTAATCGGATTTTTGAACAAAAATGATCTTTTAAAAATCGCGTTGCCCTTGCTTTTGTTGCAGCCTTGTGTGGTTTGCTTTTGCTACTCTTTGATTGAAACTGTGCGCAACTGCAATCAAACAAAGAAGAGCCTTATGTTTGGCTTATTATGCGGATTAGCACCATTGGCTGCCACCATTTTTGGATTGGATAATGCGCTTTCTGCTTTGAATATGGCATTAGTCTTCTTTGCGCTTTCTTTGTTTATTCGCGCTTTATCCCATCGGAAAATGTTGAAAACGGATTGGTTGATGCTTGGGATCAGTTTGTTTGCGGCTTTACTGCCGATGATATTTCTTGGGAGTAATCTGCTTGCGACGGTCTTAGTTGCATTATTTCCTGCATTAGCTGCTTTTATTATTGATTTCTTTTATTGATAAAAATACCATCGAATTTTTTTAGATTCGGTGGTATTTTTTTATAATATGTAGTATAATGTAGTTTGGAATATTATATGAGGTGAAAATGATGGGTTTTGATGAAAAAAATATGCAGGAATTTGTTTTCGGAAGAAATAACGTAACAGAACTTTTATTATCCGGTGCAACGGTGGAGCGTGTTTATTTATCCGGTGATACCAAAGGGGGCAGCTTCAAGAAAATTGTTGCACTTTGCAAGGAAAAAGGTGTGCCGATTGTCCATACCGATGTTTCGGCAATCAATCGTAAGGCACCGAATGTGAACCATCAGGGCGTTTTGGCTTACGCTGCCCAGAAGGAATATGCAACATTAGATGAAATTATAGCGGTTGCCGAGAGTAAAGGGGAGAGCCCGTTTGTGATTATTGCGGATGAAATTGTGGATCCCCATAACCTTGGAGCAATTCTTCGTTCTGCCGATGCCTTCGGTGCACACGGTGTTGTTATTTCCAAGCGCCGCGCTGTTGGTTTGACTCCTTCGGTGGCAAAGGCAAGCGGTGGAGCAATACACCATGTTCCTGTTGCAAGGGTATCCAACCTTGTCCAGGCAGTGGAAGAATTGAAGGAAAAGAATATTTGGGTATACGGTTGTGATATGGCCGGTGAAAATGTTTATTATGAGCAGGATTATTCCGGGGGAGTGGCCTTAATTGTTGGGAGCGAAGAGTCCGGAATCTCACGTTTGTTGCGTGAAAAATGCGATTTTTTTGTTCGTATCCCGATGAAGGGTAAGGTTTCCTGCCTGAATGCTTCGGTGGCGGCATCGGTCATTATGCAGGAAATTGCAAAGCAACGATAATTGTTATTTTGGGGGTGAGGAAGTGTCTTCAAAAGATCAATGGTCTGAATTCGATGAGATCATGGAAAAAATCAATGCGATTCAAAAAGAAACCAACATCATCGATGAATCCCATAAATTAATCCATGATCAGGATTTGAAAAAAATGACCGAGCAGATAAGCGAAGATGTAAATCCTGTGGATGGAGATCTTTTTGATCAGATTAAGCAAGATCGGAATATTCCATCGCAAGGGGAAGAAAAATCCGCTCTTCGTCGATTTCTGGACGAAGAAGAGGACGAAAATGAAGAGGAGGAGGAATACGCCGAAAAGTCCTACCTTTATGATGATCCTCCCGAAGATATTTCGGATTTTGAGAGTGAAGATGAACGGGATGAAATCTATCGAGATCTGAAAAACATTGTCGGTAAAATGGCAGTTAAGGCTTTGTTTTTGTTTTTGCTGAGTCTTGTTTCGATCTATCTGTTTGTTGCAGAGTTTTATCCTGTCTTGTTTGCAGGGAGAACCGATAGTATTTTCTTTGATATTGCCAACCTCGCGGTTTCAATCACTTGCATGGTTGTATCCTTTGGTATTTTTATTCAGGGCCTTTCTCGTTTACTACATGCCAAGGCAGATACAGATTCACTTTTGGCATTGTTGGCGGTTTCGGTCGTTGTTGTTCGGGTTGTGGAAATGATTCGGCCGGATTTTCTTCCGTATGCGTTGAATTTTGAACCGTTTCTGGCGATTGGTTTGTATTTTAATGTCTTAGCCAAAAAGAATATTGCGTCAAATATCAAACGAAATTTCAAGTTGATCTCAATTAAAAATGATAAGCTTACCGTATCGGTTCCTCATTCATGTGAAACTAATAATGATTTAATTCTGGAAACGGGAGAAGGCGGAGAAATCATGTACGCTCACCCCACAAAGCTTGTTTCCGGCTATATTGATCATAGCTACTGCGATTTCACATGGGATCGAAAGTTATATCGTTATTTCTTTTTTACCCTGATCTTGATCGTTGTTGCAACGGTTGCTATTTCTCAGCTTTCGGGTTGGGGCGCGGCCATTCTTTTTCCTGCTGCCTCTTTATCTCTTTCAGTTCCTTTTTTCTCCCGCTATTACTATGCTCTTTCCATTGTTAATAATGGAAGAAAAATACGCAAAAAGGGAGGAGTTCTTACCTCGGCAGATTCTGCTAAAGAATTGGAAGATAGTGATCTCCTGGTTGTTGCAGAGGAAGACCTGCTTGATAACGATACAGTGCTTTTGCAAGGCGTTAAAGCAATCGGAGAGTTGCAAATTGATGATTTGATTACTTATATCGCTACTCTTTTTAATAAGGTCGGAACTCCTCTGAAGCCGCTTTTTCTTAAAATGATTGATGAAAAAACGGTATCTCTTCCGCGCATAGATGATATTTATTACCATGAGGGGATGGGGTATTCCTGCCTGATTCATAGCAAGATGTTTTTGGTGGGCAATCGTGCACTGATGGAGCAGTTTAATATTGAAATTCCCTCCTCTTTATTAGAATTAAAGTTGAAGGATTCGCGCTATCCTGTTTATGTATCCTACCATAAATCAGCAGCGGGAATTTTTATAGCAAGTTTCGAACAAAATAAACATGCACTTGATGCTGCCGCTCTTGCTGAGGATGAGTGCGTGGGGATCGGCGTTGTTTCAAACGACTTTCTGCTGGATCATACGCTGCTTCGAAAATTATATCCGACAGTGCAATCTGATCTGTTCCGCCTTATTTCAACTAAGACCGGGGCAAAATGTAAAGAATTCTTACAGCGCAAGGATAAATCACCCGATCTTATCGCCTCCATATCGGGGCTGAAGGGATTGCTTGCCTGCCTTTACGGATCAAGTAAATTGCTTTCTGCGTTGAAGATCAATACAATTATTCGCATTTTGTACCCGATTTTAGCGATTGGGCTGATGTTCTTTATCGCTCTTGCCGGATATGCTCCGAATACAGCTCTTCAAATTATGGCGTTCCAGTTGATTTGGATGGTTCCTGTATGGCTTGTTTGTACTTTTTGCAAATAATTCATTAAATGCTTGCATTTTCTTTGGTGATATTATATAATGTTTTCATAATTAATTTAACGGTTTAATCAGAACCGCGAAAGGAGAACATTTCATGAGTACACCTGCAAAAAATATTCGTAACATTTGTTTAATCGGGCATAAAGGGAATGGTAAGACCACCCTGGCCGAAGCAATGCTTTTCTTTGCAAAAGCAACTGAGCGTCTGGGAAATATTGAGCAGGGAAATACTGTTTTGGATTTTGACGCAGAAGAGATCAAACGGAAATTCTCTATTTCCTTATCCATGGCCTCTTTTGATTATAATAACACCAAAATTAACATCATCGATGTTCCGGGCAACTATGATTATGAAGGCGATCAGATCTCCGGTTTGGAAGTGGCGGATCTTGCCTTGATTGTCCTTTCTGCAAAGACCACCGTTTCGGTCGGTACTGAAAAAGCTTGGCAGAAGACCGAGGCGCATAAGCTTCCCCGCGCATTCTTTATCACCGGGTTGGATGATGAAAATGCGGATTATTATAGTATCGTTGAGCAGTTGCACGGTAAATTCGGCAGCCATCATATTATGCCCATCACCCTTCCGATTATCGAGAACAATAAGATGGTTGGTACGGTCAATATCATCAGCAATGAAGGCTATCGTTTTGGGGAAGGTGTTGTTCCTATCCCTGCCAACATGCAGGATAAGGTAAACAACTACTATAACGAAGCATTAGAAGCCATTGCTGAAACCGATGATGCGTTAATGGATAAGTTCTTTGAAGGTGAAGAGTTCACTCATGAAGAGTTGGCAGAAGGCCTGAAGAAGGCAATTGCCGAAAAGATTATCTATCCGATTTTCTGCGGCGTTCCTACCGAGAAACGCGGTATTTATCAGCTTTTGGAATCGGTTGTTCATTATTTTCCCAATCCCTTGGATAGCGGAGCCGTTGAGGTATTGAAGGGCGATGAGCCTATGGAACTTCCCTGTGATCCTGCCGGCCCGGTTGTTATGCGCGTCTTTAAGACAGTGGCGGATCCCTTTGTTGGAAAGATGTCCTTCTTCAAGGTTTATTCCGGCACGGTCAAAAAGGATAACTCCTATTTGAATACTACCTTGGATGAACAGGAAAAGATTGCCCATGTTTATGTTCCTTTCGGCAAAAAGCAGAAGGAAGTAAATGAACTGCAAGCAGGCGATATCGGCGTTTTTACCAAGCTTTCTGTTACCGGCACTTCTCAGGCGCTTTGTGATAAAGATTGCGCAGTAACATTCCCGCCGATCGCATTTCCTAAGGCGAACTACAGCAAGGCGGTTATCTCCAAAGCAAAGGGCGATGAGGAGAAGATTGCTCAGGGTATCAACCGTATGATCGAAGAAGATCCTACCCTTAAGTTAAAGGTGGATCCTGAAACCAAACAGATGGTTCTGAGTGGTTTTGGCGATCTTCAGTTGGATGTTGTTGTTTCTAAGCTTGCTTCTAAGTTTGGCGTTAATGTTGATCTCGGTGAGGTTAAGGTACCTTACCGTGAAGCGATCCGCAAGAAGGTTAAGGTAGAAGGAAAACATAAGAAACAATCCGGCGGTCATGGTCAGTATGGCCACGTTTGGATTGAGTTTGAGCCGCTCTTTGAGGGTGAGTTTGAATTTGCAGAAACGGTCTTTGGCGGCGCTGTTCCCAAGAACTATTTCCCTGCAGTTGAAAAGGGCTTGCGCGAATCGATTACAAAGGGCGTACTGGCAGGCTATCCTGTAACCGGGCTGAAGGATACTCTTCTGGATGGTTCCTATCATCCTGTTGATTCCTCTGAAATGGCATTTAAGACTGCGGCTTCGATTGCATTCAAAGAAGGTATGAAGGCGGCTAATCCTGTTTTGTTGGAGCCTGTCGGAACCTTATCGGTTGTTGTATCCGATGCTTTGATGGGTGATATTATCGGTGATATCAATAAGCGCCGCGGCCAGATCCTTTCGATGGATGCAGCTGAAACCAGAGGGTATAAGGTGGTAACAGCTATTGTCCCGATGAGCGAGATGAATTCTTATGCAATGGATCTGCGGAGCATGACCCATGCCCGCGCTTCCTTCCAGTTTGATTTCCTGGAGTATCGTGAGGCACCGGCTAATATCATGCAAAAGGTTATTGCTGAAAAAGCTGAATAATTAATACATACAGACCATATAAATTATTGTAATTCAATTCGGAAGGGCTGATTATATGTTTATATGGTCTGTTAAATTGAACCGGAATCTTCTTTGGGGATTTTGTGCGGTGATTTGTTTGTCAATAGGTGCGATGGCGGTTTTTACACCGAAGGATTCAACAGATGTTCTGAAAAATTCCATCGATACGGTTGCCAAAACGACCGAACAACAAGTGGAGTTTCTTCGTTCCTTTGG
>JAFSBD010000264.1 GCA_017442025.1 Clostridia bacterium | reverse complement strand
GGTGAGCTGCCCGATGCCATCGTTGCCTGCGTGGGCGGCGGTTCCAACTCCGCTGGGTTCTTTGCAGGGTTCCTCAACGATGCGGTGGATATCTACGGTATCGAGCCGCTGGGCCGCGGCACCAAGCTGGGCGACCATGCCGCCAGCCTGCAGTATGGCACCGAGGGTGTTATGCACGGCTTCAACAGTATCATGCTGAAGGATGAAAACGGCGATCCCGCACCGGTCTATTCGGTGGCCTCCGGCCTGGACTATCCCTCCTCCGGCCCCGAGCACGCCTTCCTGCGGGATTTAGGCAGAGTAACCTATGATGTTATCAACGACGATGAGACCATCGACGCCTTCTTCCGCCTTTCCAGAATGGAGGGTATCATCCCCGCCATCGAAAGCTCCCATGCCGTTGCCTACGGCATCAAGCTGGCCGAAAAGATGGGCAAAGGCTCCATCCTCATTTGCCTCTCCGGCCGCGGCGATAAAGACATGGATTACATCATCGAACAATACGGTATCCGATAAACAAAAAAGGCACAGAACGCAGAAAAAGGCTGTAAAAAACATTCGTTTTTTACAGCCTTTTGTTATCTCAATTTTTGGCAATATTGGGTGCAAAGCTTATCGGTACATTCGGAGCATTTTAAGGCAACATTGGTCAGCTCGCTGAACCGCTCGGGATAAAGCATGACGCAAATTTCCCAAACCAGCCAGGCCGCCAAAGCCATGAAGAAAAGGGAAAGAGCGTAAAACCCGCCCATAAAGATCAGCGGAGAAAACATCATCAAATGATCCCAATTGAAGATGCGGCAGGTGGTGCAGCATTTATTTTTCATGATCAGGCGAAAAGGGCACCAGATCAAAACGCAGATCAGATCGCAAACGTAAAAGAAGACCGCGATCATAAACAGCCAGATCTCATTGATCACCTTGCAATAATAAAGGACGCCGATGATGGCGATCAGCCCGCCCCAGAGAAGCAAGACCTTATAGGCGGCTTTGGTGGTATTGGCGATATAGTCCCGAAGCACCTTGGGATTGATCTTTTCGCGGATGGGGCGAAAACGGTTGGCAAATAATTTCTGCGAGCCGATGGGGATCTCGTTCTTAATCGGAACGATCTGCAGGATCATATCCACAACCCAGATCCCCCATAAAACATGGAGCAAGGAGGGCTTGGCAAAAAAGGCCCTGCCCTTCAAGATATCAAATATCTGCGGTTTGAAAAAGCAGAACATGAGGCAAACGGCAAAGATCAGGATCCTGCCCCATAACCGCAAAAAATACTTTCTTCTGGTTGAAGACATTCCATTCTCCTTCATCAATTATTTTAAACCATTATAGCATAGTTTACTCCTTTTTGTCCACATTTAAAAAGCAGCATGGAATCCTAAGACTCCATGCCGATTTTTTATTTAAACAAACGTTTGAGGACGATACAACCTTTTTTTTAGAGATAGCGGTAACGAAGCAGTTTCTTTGCCCGGAGATAGGCCGCATCGATCTCCTTACCATGGGCCAGGGGATCGGCTTCAAACCGCTCCATCTTTTTGGCCAGGCTCTTGATCTGCACGCAATAGATCATCTTGAACCAGAGATCGCTTTCGCGGGAGACCTCCCGATGCCAATAGGCACCGAACTGATCGTCCATGGGGGCATACATAATGCGATCCATTTCTTCAGGAGTATAATACCCTTGCTCGAGCGCCATGGGAACAATATCCGTTCCCGGCAGGAAATTAAGGCCGTGCAACTGGAGCTCATAGGGGCGGCAAAGCCGCTTGGCGAGATAATAGCTCTCCTTGAGATCGTCGATAGTCTCAAAGGGATGCTGGAGCATGAAATCAAAGCTCCCCCAGAAAACACCGCTCTCGCGGATTATTTTGGTTGCGTTTACAATATCTTCTTGCGTTTCATAGCGGTGGAAAACATCTTTTCGGATCCGCTCGGAGCCTGATTGGATGCCCATGATCACCTCGGTCAGCCCCACCTTCACCAGCTTTTGAAGCACTTCCTTGTTGACCGCCTTGGGATGGGACCAGATGGTAAAGGGCAGGTCGATATGCTTTTTATATTCAACAACAAATTCATCCACCCAACCGGGAAGATTGGGGAAGATCTCATCATAGAAATGGACAAAAACGATCTTTTTGCATTGCTTCTTCGCCTCGATCAATTCATCAATGACACTCTTGACCGAGCGGGTACGCACACTCTTGATCCCCTTGGGCATCAGCCGATGGAGATTGCAGCAGCAACAATAGGAGCAGGTAAAGGGGCATCCCCGCGAGGCGATCACCTCATAGCTGAGGGTATCCAGCTGGGGGTCTCCCTCGGTGAGGGTATCGTTTTCGATAAAGCAGGCGTTCATGCAGTTGAT